>CAZQTM010000125.1:0-6286 GCA_964595855.1 uncultured Lachnospiraceae bacterium
TAAATAAGTATGAAACTACATATCAGATGAATATTGGTGAGTTGAGCGCTTATGGAAGCGATAGAGCTGCATTTGAAAAACGTATCGAAGAGATTATCGTGGCACTTAGACGTAATAAAATGAAAGATTATTATATTGCTGCTGCCCCGTTTTTTAATAAGAAAAATGCTATCGCTTATAATTTGATTCACTGTACAAGCAATATCGCCGGTTTCCGGCTTTATAAAACGTCAGCTTGGCAGACATTTGGTGGGAAATCTTCAACTAAGGATACTCATGGTGCTGAGAATCAACTTGTTCTGGATCTTAACGGGGGGTGCAGCCCTACTACCAGAACAGACGATGATTGTTATTACACTAAGGATATTGCAAAGTATCTACAGTCCATCTTTAATGGGCAACAGGATGTAGAATTGCATAAGGTCTGGGAAGCTCTTGATCGTCATCCTATCTTTCCATCCGATTGCTATAAAAAAGAAATCAAGTGTGAACTTAAGCAACAATACAATGCAAAGATTCAGAAAAGCTCAATATGCTTTTCTTCAAGGAGTTAAAAAGGCATGAAAAAGGTAACCGGATATATTCAAAGAAAAACCATGCTCTACAAGACTGGTGTAGAGTACGGCGACTATACAATGAATCATGTGCATGGTTGCGCGCATGGTTGCAAGTATCCTTGTTACGCTTTCATGATGAAGAAGCGTTTCGGGCAAGTTGATTCATATGAGGAATGGCTTGAGCCATTTCTTGTTTCCAACACATTAGAACTTCTTGATAAAGAGATCCCAAGGTTGAAAGATAAAATTGAGTCTGTACAGTTATGTTTTACAACTGATCCTTTCATGTACGGATATCCAGAAATAGCAGAGATGAGCATTGCTGCTATTAGAAAACTAAATGACGCTGGAATTAAATGCTGTGTCTTAACAAAAGGGACTCTGCCCAATGACTTAGCGAAGCTATCGAAGCGTAACGAATACGGTATAACCCTTGTCTCGTTGGATGAAAATTATCGAATGAAAGTAGAACCTGGGGCGGCACCCTATGCTGAGCGCCTGGAGTCATTGAAGGTGCTTCATAAAAAAGGGTACCAGACATGGGTCAGTATTGAACCATATCCGACGCCGAATCTTATACAGCAAGAACTGAATGCTATTCTTGAAGCAGTTGCTTTTGTCGATAGAATAATTTTTGGGCGCACAAATTATAGCAAAGAAGTTAGTGCATACAGAGAACACCGAGAGTTCTACAATGAGCAAGCGAAAATCGTGATTGCTTTTTGTGAAGAACGAGGAATTTCGTATCACATTAAAGATGGTACTATCACACAATAAACGAAACTTCTTTTCAGGTTTTTTCATATAAGATTGGAGGACAAAATGGGACAAATGATTAAGACATTTTCTGATGGTTCTTTTCTTGAGTACGACCGAGGTAAATTTGATGATTGGTGTGTCTATTTTACAAATATTAATGGCCTCCGTAAGCCACCTAGTGACACTGATTATTTCGCGCAGCTTCTTCAACTTTCACAGAAATATGGTGTTGAAAAAATCTATAGTGATTATGTAAAAGTATACGAGTTAACTGGAAAGCAGGTTTTAGACAGTTCACTCAACAGCATTTCTGCAATTTCAGAAGCATACAAAGAAGATGCACTTAATGTGGACATTATTTTTTCAATCTTGTATATGGCCATGATTGCAGAGGAACAAAAACAATTTACTAGACTTGGAAAACGTATCAAACGCTTGGGAATTCACATGCTTCTTTTTGAAAGAAAGAGTGTGCACGAAGCAGCTAATTTCATGCGAGGTATGGGTTGGAGGGATATTGCTGTTCTTTGTGATGAAAGAGGATTTTAAGGAGGTTGAATATATGGCTAAGTGTGAGATTGAGCATTACTTTTCAAATGAAGGAACGCGAAACGATGTAAGAATGCGTGTTGTCAATAAACTTTCAGATGAGGAGCCAGGAACAGGGAGCGGTGACAGTGCATCAAAATACATTTATTTCGTAGAAACTCTTAAATCAGGTGATAGGGTTTATCTCCAGAGACCTGCGAACTTACATAATGGTTTTGATTTTTTGGTATGTGTTGAGAATACAAATTATGCCGCTCCGGGAGAGCGGCGGAGAAACTTTCCAAAGCATGAGGATCTAAATGAAGATTTACTTAAAAAAAAGCAGGAAAACCCTGAAATGTATGCAAGGTTATACAGTCTTCTAAGAAAAGTTTTTGAATGCCACGATGTATCTGATGCTGAAATTAATGAACTTATATTCACACGCGGACTACCTGTAGACCATATTGTAAAAGCAATTAAATGGCTTTTTATCGAGCAGGATATAAGGTATTGGAATTATTCTGGAAGAAATATGACGTGGGGCATTGTCCCATCTATTAATTAAATCTAAGGAGAAGAAAAATGCGACTTGCAGAGGCTTATTATCGATTAAATGAATTAGCTGGTGTCAGATTTGGAGATCTATTTTCCTCTTCAGACATGGAGATGATAATTGTAAACAAAGGAAAAACAGGACAGCTATTGGAATTGTCATTGGGGATGAATCTATCAAGTAGTAATTTGGATTTTGAAGATGGAGAATTGAAAACTAATAAATGTGATAAGGCTGGAAACCCAAGGGAAACCGTATTTATCACACAAATAAGCAGCATTATTGATGAGTTAATAGAAAAACGTCCGTTTGAGGATACACATTTGTATCAAAAAATAGATAACATACTTTATGTGCCTGTTTGTAAAGATGGTCGTCCAGAGGATTGGATGTTTTTGCCAAGTGTTCACGTTGACTTGTCGAAGAATAAATTCTCCAGACTTAGAGAAATTTGGCGTGAAGACTACTACTCTATTTGCGAACAGCTAAGAGTTCACATAGAAAACAGTCCAGACGGATTTATCCACACATCAAACGGCACGCATATACAAGTTAGAAGTAAAGATGCACGTGATGGGAATGGTAACTATCATCCTATTCGCTCTAATATTTATGGTCGCTATGTGTCGAATAAAAATCACGCATTTTATTTTCAAAAGCAGTTCGTGTATGACATTAGGCGAATGGATGGTCAATGATGCCGTTCTATTCGACATATCAAGAAAAACAATCACTACTTGACTTGATTTATATTTAGAACTATGGCATCTATGTAACACTGGGAGGTAATAAATAATGGATTTTAAAATAGGACCTTTTGTTAAGTGGGCTGGCGGTAAAAAGCAGCTATTAGATAGGCTGAAAGAGCGGTTGCCTGAATCATACGGCACATTTTATGAACCCTTTATCGGCGGGGGTGCTTTATTACTGGATGTGCAGCCCAGTAAAGCGATTATTAACGATACCAATGAACAACTTCTGAATGTTTATCGTCAGTTGAAATTAGATGCGGAAGCGGTTATTAATTCGGTGAATCTTCTTGATGCAGAAGCATGTGATACAGATAGATATATGGCATTGCGGGCGTATTATAACAAGAAGATTGTAGCGAATGAATTGGACTCTGAATGTGCTGCTCTAATGATCTGGATCAACAAGCACTGTTTTAATGGCCTATACAGAGTTAACTCAAAGGGATTATTTAATGTCCCCTACAACAACAAAGCTGGCGGTGTATCAATTGATGCAGATAATTTAAGGAATATAGGTATCTACTTAAGAAGTAATGATATCGAAATCCGACAAGGAGACTTTGAAGTGGCATGCTCTGATGTTGTGCGTGGAGATTTTGTTTATTTTGATTCTCCCTATATTCCTGTAAGCGACACAGCCAATTTTACGACCTATACAAAAGATGGTTTTTCATTTGAAGATCATAAGCGCTTAGCTAATTTATTTAGACGACTTGATTCCATAGGTGCCAAGGTTATGTTGAGCAATCACAACGTTCCGCTTGTGCATGAACTTTATGATGGTTTTAAAATTGAATCTGTGGATGTACGAAGAGCCATAAATCGGGATGCATCTAAGCGTGTTGGTAAAGAAGTCATTGTTACAAATTATTGAAAGTGGGAGCGGAAATGATAGAACTGCTTAGAGGAAGGGTGTCTCCGTTTTACAGTACTGAAAGTGAAATGTTGATTTTAGGAGATACTTTTTCTATTCTAAAGAAAATCAAGCCTGAATCAGTTGATATGATTTTTGCAGATCCACCTTACTTTCTGAGTAATGGTGGCATCACTTGCCACTCTGGGAGGATGGTATCGGTTGATAAAGCAAGCTGGGACAAAGTATCATCCGATGAGGAAAAGCATAAGTTCAATCAAAAATGGATTCGTCTTTGTAAAAAAGCTCTAGCTCCTAATGGGAGTATATGGATAAGTGGCACCTTGCATAATATTTACAGTATTGGTTTTGCCCTTGAGCAAGAAGGATTTAAAATAATTAACAACATTACTTGGCAGAAAACAAATCCGCCTCCCAACTTGGCTTGCCGTTGTTTCACTCATAGCACTGAGACTATTCTTTGGGCGCAGAAGAACGACAAGAAATCTAAACATCTATTTAACTATAATACAATGAAAGCCGAAAACGGCGGCAAACAAATGAAGGATGTGTGGTCAGGACCATTGACACCCGCTAAAGAGAAAACTGAAGGGAAACATCCTACGCAAAAGCCAACTTATATTCTTCAGAGAATAATCGAAGCATCAACGAACGAAGGAGACTTGGTACTGGACCCTTTTTGTGGTAGCTCTACAACGGGTGTTGCTGCGAAAAGATTAGGACGAAGATATATTGGTATTGATAATTTTGAAGAATATATTGAATTGTCAAAAAGGCGATTGCAACGGGAGGAAAAAATATGAGAGATTTTAACACGTGGCTTGGACAAATGCGTTCTAGTATAAATGGCTATAACTATTATGTGGATTTCCCCAAAGTATATTCTAATGTTGATTCCATAAAGATAGAACTTAACATTATGAATTCTTTGATCGGCTCTAAAAATATTGAATCAGACTTCGTCGCATTATTGAAAAAGTACCCTGAGATTCTCAAGTGTGTTCCGACCCTTTTAGCTGTCAGGCAGAGTGAGATTTATGCTCATGACATCGATGGATCATTTTCATATGATTTTTGCAAGATAAACCATTCTATAGAGCAATACATTATTTTCATGAGAAAGACCGGATTATTGGATTTGATTTCTAAACATGTAATTAACAATCTAGTAGACTATGCGTTAGGAATAGAAACTGGTCTCGACAGCAATGGGAGAAAAAACCGTGGCGGTCACCAAATGGAGAATTTAGTAGAAGACTTTATAAAAAAGACTGGTGCCGAGTACTATAAGGAAATGTATCTAACTGATATTGAGAAAAAGTGGAATGTAAATTTATCATCAATTTCGGCTGAAGGAACAACAACCAAACGTTGGGACTTCGTTGTAAAAACTTCTAATGTAATTTTTATGATTGAAACTAACTTTTATACAGGTGGCGGTTCAAAACTCAATGAAACGGCAAGAAGTTACAAAATGATTGCAGAGGGAACAAGACAAGTCGATGGTGTGGAATTTATGTGGGTAACAGATGGTGGAGGATGGAGAAGCGCAAGACGAAACCTTGAAGAAACATTTAATTCCATGAGCCACCTTTATAACATAAAAGATATGGAAAATGGGGTCTTTTTGTCGTTGTTTAGATAATATTTTTAGGAGTATGTTCGACACGGTATTTACAAGTCATAAAAGGAGCAAGCAGCTATATGAGAAAGAAAAAGATTTTTGTATGTCATCCATATAAAGACAATCCTAAAATAAATAAAGAAAATGTAGAAATCATTTGCCGTGAAATAACTAATAACGGCTATCTGCCTGTAAGCCCGCTTCACTTGTTTTCCTTCATGGAAAATGATAATGAGCGAAATGATATACTTCAACTATGTCTTGAAATTATTAATATTTGCGATGAAGTCTGGGTTTATGGTGATTCAGATGGATGTAGAAATGAAATGAGATATGCTAATTCAATAAACAAACCTGTAAGAATACTTCATAATAGTTTGTCAAAGTGAGAAAAGTCTAATACAAATTATGTCATCAAGTTTTACCTTTTAATTTTGCCAACACTTTTTAATTTTTCTTCTGGGGATTGTTATGCAGGGTATGTTGGCCATAGCGAGGTTAACATCAACTTTTAAATCGCTAACAGAATAAGAGCTTCCGGGAACAACGCAATCAACCTGGCGAGCCTCGGAAGCCCTTTGTTTCAAGCCTTTTTCAGCACACTTGTGCTGGAGAGGGCTTTTTATTTTTGTATCA
>CAZQTM010000126.1:0-6281 GCA_964595855.1 uncultured Lachnospiraceae bacterium
AAATTCTTTAATCAGATGCTTTGTAAAGCAGACTTGAACATTGTTGAATATAAGCCTACGATTGAAGACCGAACTATTTCTCAAGAGTTCAGAGATCGAATCAAACAGGAGAACATACCAGACAACATGAAAGAGGCTCTACTAAAGACAACAGTTGAGTCTATTACTTTTTTGAATCATTCAAAGAATGGAACTTTTGAAATTCCACTAAGGCTTCAGTCTAAAGGGACAATGAAGTATGTTCGTATTCTCAATACCTTATATGATATGGTTATGGGGTCTCATGTCTACTATTTGGACGAACTTGGTGAAGACCTTCATTATGATCTGTTGTTCTATTATCTGAATGTATTTCTCTTCAATTCTGATAAATCACAACTTATTATTACCAGTCAAGAGACAGCTTTGCTTTCTCAGGATCTTATCAATGAAAACCGTGGCGTGGTATGGTTCGTTGAAAAAAACAAAGAAACAGCTTCGTCCGAATATGCTCGTGGAGATTCGTTTGGACTTCATAAGAATCTTTCTCTGTATAATTCCTATCGCATTGGAAGACTTGGTGCTAAACCGGAACTAGGTAGCATTTTTATTGATATGGAGGATTGATATGGGTAGATTGCATAAGACAACATTGATTTTGGGTGAAGGTCCAACGGAATTTTTCTACTTCAAGTCTCTTAATGATGTGTTTAAGGGTTTAACAATTAAACCGGATTATCCGAAACACACGAGTATAAAAGAACTGGAGCTGAAAATAGCAGATGGAATCTCTATGGGATATGATTACATATTCTGTGTGATTGATATGGACACAAAAGATGAAGAACCTGAGCGTACTCAATATGTTCGATTGAAGAAGAAATACGAGAACCCTATTGTAAAGCCAAAGAAAGGTATTAATTGTCAGGTCAAGTTCTTTGAGACCCATCGTTGCACAGAACTTTTCTTCCTTTATTATTTCAAGTACACGTCTCGTATGTACTCTGATCAGGATTCTCTTTTGAAAGATTTGAATCAATTTTGCGATTATCGTAAGACTATAGACTTTTTCGTTAAGTGTAAAGGTCTTCATGCTTACTTTGAAAAGCATGGTGGAAGTCTTGATAATGCTATTGCGAATGCTGAGCAGTCAATGAAGGAAAAGAATGCAGGAATGCGAGACCATTCTTATTCCGAATTAAGCCTATTAATCCATGAATTAAAGAATATGTAAAATTTGTTCCATCGGTTTACATAGGTCATAATTGGTTTCTTAATAATTTTTATCATTTAACGAATAACAACATACTAAAAATGCCAAGATGTTTATCTCAAAAATTTTGATACAAGGATATAGAAGTTATAAAAATGCGGAAATACCATTTCATGATGGTATTAATATGATAATTGGTGCTAATAACTCAGGAAAAAGCAATTTACTGAAAGCTATTTCTTTAGCTCTTAATAATACTTATCATATCACTATTGATGACATGTTTTGTGAAACTGATGTTACTATATTGAAAGCACATTCACCAATAATAAAAATCTCATTAGTAGTATCACAATCAGAAGAAGAGCCTGATACGTCCGAAGAAATTGGTCTTTTGGGTGGCTGTATCGTGAAATTTAATAAACCATATCAGGCATTAATAAATTTTCAATTTTCCCTTTCTTCAGAACAAGAGGAAAATTACATACAAGATGTCAAATCTCTAGAAAACCATCAAGAAATATGGAATGTAATTAGAAATGAATATTCTCGCTTTTACGACTCATTTAGGTGGGGTGGTAATCGTGCTGCCTCTAAAGAAAACTTGAATAAACTATTTGAAAAATGTGATTTCCAATTCCTTGATGCTTTGCGTGATGTAGGCCGTAATATGTTTATGGGATATAATCCAATGTTGCGTGATGTCCTTAATTTTTTTATTGATTATGATATAAAAATGTCCAAAGATAAGGAGGAGGACCAAATTAAAGAAGAATTACGAAGCAATCAAAAAGCTTTTAAAGAGCAAGCAAAACCACTTATGAAATTCTTATTAGATAGGCTTGAAAGTGGAAAAAAAATCTTGCTTGATTATGCTAATGATACTGGAGCTTCTTTTGGAAATGTAGAGCCGGATTTTCAGGGAATTTTATCAGAATCGGAACTATTGGCAGTATTGAAACTTATTATAAGGCATGAAACAGGGGTAGAAATACCAGCTGCTAATAATGGCTTAGGTTATAACAATCTAATTTATATGTCGTTATTACTTGCAAAAATGCAGGCTTCTGCTGACGGAAATTATATGAAGAGACAAGCCAAATTATATTCACTTTTAGCAATAGAAGAACCTGAAGCTCACTTGCATCCAGCTATGCAATATCAATTTTTGAATTTCCTAAACAGTAATAGATCCAAACATAATGTTAATCAAATAATTGTTACAACTCATTCACCAGAGATTGTGTCAGCAGTCTCATTGGACTGCTTGATTTCTTTAAATTATGAGGGATATGGTTCTCATGGAATAGGATACCCTCGGACTAAATACAGTAATTCAGATGATGATATTGCTTCAAAAGCATATGTTCAGAGATTTCTAGATGCAACACGTTCAGATATGTTTTTTGCTGAAAAGCTTATATTTGTTGAAGGTATAGCGGAAAAGTTGTTAATACCTACGTTTGCAAAATACCTTGGGTATGATTTAGTAAAAGATCATGTACTAATAGTAAATATGGGAGGTCGTTATTTTCATCATTTTCTCAAAATGTTTGATAATAACGGCTATAACATTAGTAAAAAAGTCGCATGCATAACAGATACAGATCCATGCTGTGAAGGCGAAGCATGTTATCCATTTGAATATGGAATCTATCCGAATATTAAGTATTCATGTAATGCAGAAGCAGAATTGCAAAAATATTCATCACATCCAACGATAAGATATTTTTGTCAAGATATTTCGATTGGAAAAACTTTAGAATATGATATGGCATTTGCAAATTCGAGATGTAAATTAATAGTGGTCGCAGAAATGAATAATGCTGATGAATTAAAAGACCTGATGGATCTGTCGACATTAGAACAAATGAAGGAACGACTAAGAGACTCTAAAAAGAATACTGCTTTAAAAGAAGCCTTAGATTTGAATACGAGTTGGGATAATGACCAAAAAATGAAAGGTCTGATAGCTGCTCGTTATTTGAATTCTGTAAGTAAAGGAGAAAATGCGTTAGCACTTAGTGTGGCGTTAGAAGAAAATTATTATAAGGAAAATTCCGATCCAACTAAAGAAGAATTTGTAGTTCCGCAATATATTATCGATGCACTTCAATGGCTATTACAATAAATTCGGATACTTTAATTCCAACGGAATCTTCATTTAAAGTTTCTGCAGGTCCTGGGGCTGGGAAAACTCATTGGCTTTCCCTTCATATAAAGAACGTTCTTGCTCATGGAAGATCTTTGGGAATATCAAGAAAGATAGCATGTATATCGTATACAAATGTTGGTGTAGAAACTATTTTAGAAAGAATACCAAACGACAACTCTCTAGTCGACGTTTGTACGATACACAGTTTTCTATATAATCAAGTTGTAAAACCTTTCCTTTATATAGATGCGGAAAAATGGGGTATTGATATAAATAATTTAAGGGTTTCTCCTTCAGAACCATTTCAAACAAAAGCTTTCGCAAATATAATAATAGGAGATATAAAGGCTTTGTGGGTAAATCCAAATTCACTCGTTAAAGGTTTAACAAAATGCACGTGGCGTTCTAGAGCAGGAAATACAATCAAGTTTACACCAAGATATCTAATAAAAAACGAAGATAAGTATGGACATGAAACTAAATATTCTGTACCCCAGCTTGCTTATGATAAATTTGTTGAGTTGAAATGGGGAAAAGGCATTTTATCATATGATGATGTACTATATCTAGCAATAGAAATCTTAAAGCAGCATCCATATATATATAGAATATTAGCAGCAAGGTACCCATATTTTTTTGTAGACGAATTTCAGGATACTATACCTACTATCATGGGTTTCATTAAATCATTAGCTCAATATGGTGTAAAAATAGGTGTCGTTGGTGATAAAGCACAAACAATATATGATTTCATTGGAGCTTCAGTTGCAAACTTTGACTCCTTTACTGTTCAGGGGCAAATAGATTATGAGATCCATGGAAATAGAAGAAGTAGCCCGGAGATTGTAAACTTGCTTAATTGTATACGAACTGACTTTGTCCAAACTCCTATTGGTACAACTTCTGGGATAAAACCTATTTTTTTAGTAGGGGACAAACTTAATGCGTATCAAAAAGCTATCGAAATAAGTTGTACTGATGATGTCCATTCGCTAGCTTTCCCGAACATTATTGCTAATTCTTTGAAATATAAAACTGAAGCAGACGTAAATATAAAAGGCCTTATTGATTCGGATTTTGATTCGGATTTTCAGAGGGCTACTGAAATTAAAATTTATCTTAAGGCTGTTGAATATGCTTTTAACAATGATTTTAAAGAAGCATGGTTCCATCTAGACCTGCTGGATAATAATCGTGAGCATACCATATCTGTTTTGCGAATGTTATTAAATCACAGAAATGAATATAAAGATGGTAGTCTATATGATTTCTATGAATTTGTTAAACACAATATAAATCAAAAACTAACCTTACTTAAAAAGGGAAGGATAAAAGATTTTTATCTTTCGCATTCTTATTTAGAAATGGCATTAAGCATGAAGGTTTCCGATTGTCAAGCAATGCATAAGACAATACATAAAGCTAAGGGTGAGGAATATGATAATATATTGCTGATTATTAATGAACCAGCTGATATTAAAGTACTAAGTTCACCGGATTTATCTAATAATTCAACAGATAGAGTATATTATGTTGGGATGAGTAGAGCTAAGAATAGTTTGTTTATAAATGTGGAAAGTATAAGTGAAGAATCTAAGCTAATATTACAAAAACTTCCGATTGATATTATTGAATTATAGTTGTAAATGAAAGCTGTTTTATTGTTAGTACACACAAAATAAAAACCGAACATATATTTTTATTAATGAGTGTTGGATTTTTAAATTTGCAGAGCGTGAGAGGAGTAACCATCGTAGTGGCAAGATGAGTAAACAGGTTCAAACTCAATATGGCAAAATAACATATGTAACGCCAGTGAACATGATGGCTCATTCCAACCTAAGACAGTAAAGAAACGTGAGACCATACTGGCACAAGGTATGGCGATTTAAGATAATGTAATTTTATCGCTCGTCGGGACGGGTGCTCCCGCCCCTTGCGGCTAAGGCGTTCCCCGAGCGAAGCGTTTTAGTTAAGAAATAACGTTGACACAGTTTAGATTATGCAACCAGGCAGATCAATTAACATGTATGCTCTTGGTTCTAAGAAACGGACTTTACATCTCCATTGGGCGTTTTGCTATATTTAGCCTCAGTTGTCTTCATATTATTTTCCTTAATGATTTACAAGTCTTTTACTCGCTGATGAATAAGCAATTTAATAACGAATTCATTGTCGGGATTAATATAAGTTATTATGCCTCTTCTCAATGCTTCTATATTAATCCTTAATAAAGCCGCTTCAAGCGAAGAGAAACTTTCGTACTTCTCAAACTTTATATCTTCTGCATCTTCATCTGAAAGAAATTCCTTTAATGCAGTTTCATCTGAATGAAATATATAAACGTCTCTATTCTGATATATTTCGATAAAGTCACCTTCTCCGTGTATCTTCAGTAATAATTGTGATTCTGACTTCATGCTTTATTATTTATTCAATTGATTACTTTATTGATGTACTAATATATACTCTAGTTAGATTTATTAGACACCAGTAACTCTCTAACGTCTGCATCAAGAGCATCTGCTATCACATACAGGACCTCAATGCTTGGTTGAGCCTTATTAGTACACCACTTGGAAACGGTTGTTTGATCTTTCTTTATTGTCTCTGATAACCATTTATTGGTTTTACATTTTTCTGCAAGTACAATTTTTAAGCGATTTGCTGGTTTCATAGTTTTATGTTTGAACAACTGCAAAGATAGTGGTTTTCGCTTATATATTGGCGTAATACACTAATATATGTGATAGTATCAGGGAATAATTTGTAGTTGGAAACATGGATGACAATGATTAGTACTATATTTTTGAATATGTATAATCCAAATTTGATTGGTCAGTTTTAAATGAGTATGATACATGAATTCTTTGAATCGTTCTGTCAGCTTCCCCATAAACCGGACAGATTTAGATTAGACAAAAAGTAATAACT
>CAZQTM010000127.1:0-1716 GCA_964595855.1 uncultured Lachnospiraceae bacterium
ATAAATGCTTGAGCCTTAATCGGATATTCCTCTGAATCCCATAGAAATGTATCACAGTCGAACATCATATGTCCCATTAACAGCATTGTTTCAATACTTTCCTTAGGAAATTTTGTATGAATAATATCAAGTTCCTGAGCTTCCTTCACTGCCCCCTCTAAAACAGAAGTCATTTTTTTAAGCATCATTTTTCGATACTCCTGTTCAAGTTTAGCATTATCTGGTTTATGCAATTCATCTGCTATTGTAAGAGCACCTTCAAACTCAGGCGTCTGTGCTATTACTGCCCTAAAAATTCGTTCTAAAATAGGAATCGTTGGATCCATTAATATATGTTCAGCCCTATCAGCCCCTTCATTTACAATATCCATTATAATAGCTTCCAGTACTTCTTCTTTTGAGGAATAATAGTAATAGAATGTACCTTTAGCAATTCCTACAATTTTCAAAATATCATTGATAGAAGTCTGATCATATCCCTTTTGCACAAACAAAGTTCTTGCTGTAAGCAGAATCTCTTTTCTTCTTTCTTCTCCGTCTTTCACTGTCTTCATATGCCTTAACCTCTTTCAAGCTGAGGACCGATAACTACAACGTTTTTAACCAGTTATTTAGTTCCACTATTCGGTCATCACCATTCTTAAATTCTTTACAGGATACAATCTGACCATCCCTTATATAAAGGACTTTTTTTGCCCTTGATGCAACCCTTTGATCATGGGTAACCGTCATGATTGTCATTCCTTCTCTGTTTAGATCTTCTAATATTTCTAAGACTTGATCTGTAGCCTCGCAGTTCAATGCCCCGGTTGGTTCGTCCAAAAAAAGTATCTCCGGATTGTTTATCATAGCTCTGCAAATGGATGCTCTCTGTAACTGTCCACCAGAAACTTCATTGATATCACGATTTTCAATACCGTCAATTCCTGTATGTTCCATAAGTTTAGAAGCTCGTTTTCTGATTTGCTCTGGCGATTCTTTCTTAGCCACAAGTCCAGGTAATATAATATTATCATAAATAGAAAGATTTTTTAACATTTGTGCATTCTGAAATACAAATCCCATTTTTGTCAGCCTGAAGTTAGACAGTTCACGTTCTTGTAATTCCATAATATTTACACCTTCAAACATTACGCTGCCTTCACTTATACTATCCATTCCGCTCACACTATATAGAAGGGTTGACTTACCTGATCCGGAAGGGCCCATGATAGCAATGAAATCTCCCTTCCTAATTTCAAATGATATATTGTTTAATACTTTTGTATCTTTAAAGGATTTAGCAATCTGTTCGATTTTTACCATTTTTTTCTCCTTATTCCATTATTTGATCTCTAATATGATAATTCTTTATATTTTTAGTTCCAATTATTATCGTAATGAATACTACAAATATCTGTATTACCGGGTATACCAGATAAGCCATAATCGGTTCTACTTGCATCTTTATCTTTGCTACTCCAAAAGACGAAAGCATTATTGAAAAAATGACTTCCCCTAATGTATTGGCTAGTATCGTTCCTGTCAATATTGCCAATAGCTGAATTATGAAAATTCTCAATCCAAGCTGTAACCTAATATCAAAATTCGAGAAACCAATTGCTTTCTTAATAGCGATTGCACTGTGTTCCCTCGCCATAATTAGCTGTAAAAACATGATGGTAATAAAAACAGATAATAATAAGGATATAATAAATGCTACAACTTCTACCAGAC
>CAZQTM010000127.1:1816-6248 GCA_964595855.1 uncultured Lachnospiraceae bacterium
ATAAATAGTGTATTGATCAATATCCGAATCATTTTTAAGATAATTAATGACTGCCTCTTTCTGTTCAATCAGATTATCACAATACTGAATATCGATACGGATATCACTTTTGCCAATCCCCATATATGTCAAAAAAGATGAGTTATCTATTGTATGATTCATATTCATAGGAAGTAATATTAAAAAAGAAGAGAATACAAATATCAAAAATATTACAATGTATTCCTTACACTTACATTTCAATTCTCCTACTGCCATTGTCAAATTACGAGACAAAATACTATTTGGTGAAAGCTTATAATGTCCTTCTCTCTTAGTAGTTGCTTCTCCACGAATTAATTCAAGTATGGTACTCTTTAAATTTCGTTTGATAATACGGTGACATCGATACATTACAAAAATACTTAGTAGCACCACACCTGCAAAAGGAAATACCCACTTCATCCATTGATTGTTTCCATCTCCACAATATCTGAGGATTGTCTCAGACAGGAAATCACCAAATGGTATCGAAGTTATGTAGCCGATAATCGCAGCTATTATGGTAAGCATCATATATTTTATTAAATATATTTTTTCAATTTCTTTTCCAGGAATTCCAATTGCCTTCATCTCGCCAATAGAACGATTTTCATCTGCCATAGTAGCACGAATAATATAGGATAGGCATAAGATTGCCATAGTAATAAGTAAAAAACTGATTGCTATGATTACAATTGCAATCAACCCATAGGAAAATGCATTGATCATATTGAAAATACCTGTAGTTACAGCCACTCCGTTGGAAGGCATACCTGCATTCATATATGCCTTCTCTAAAACTGATGGTGATGTATTATCATCTAAGAGAAATTCAAAACAATATTCCCATTCGCCCATATGAATTGCTAATTCATCCTGATCATTTTGACTGATTAGAAATCTCTTTGAATAAGAAAGTGCAGAATTCATAGTTGAATCACGAATAATAGTGGATACTCTGAATTTCTTTTGATAATCTCCATCTCTTAGGATTATGGAATCTCCTATTTCTATGTCTAAATCCTCAACATAGTAAACCGGTACCCCGATCTCCCCATCTTTAACTACTGCTATTTCATTATTTTCATCAAGAAGATAGTCAAATTTCTTGTTCTGAACAACGAATCCATTATCCATCAAGCATTTTTCTAATGATTCCCCATTGGATACAATATGCCCATTACTAATATCAAGCATCTTAACCACTAATGCATCCTCTATATAATCCTGTTTTTCAACAAAACCATTGAATACATTCTCATTATAATCCCCCTTATGCATCTGTACATATTCCGGTGGTAACGCAACCTTATTTAAACCATTTAATGAAGATATCATGATCCCTGTAATTCTCAAACCACTCGTCATAAAAAAGGCCGAAAGTAAAAGAAAAACTGTAAGTGCAGTTGTAATCACTCTGTTTCTTTTAAAATCTTTTCGAACTAAATTTAATAGTAAATCCATCTTTGTCCCCTATACGTTATATTTATATCGACCGTCGGTCGGTATAAATATATTATGTGTTATTTTCAAAAATGTCAACAAAAAGGATGTAAAATTTGATAAAAAAATCAATTCTACATCCTTTTAATTCTTAACTATTCAAAAGCTGGCTCAATATATTTTTTTATCAGTTGTAAACGGTCTTTTGCCTGGGGCATATAGGAACAGGCGATTAGAAAAGAATGGGCTCAATGGGAACGTAGATATCAACTTTGTTGATATTATTTTGAGTTTCCTTTGGATTATTTAGATACACTTCAAATGGATTAGAGTTCCTTGGAACATAGCCACTACAAGTAAGCCACTCCTGATACATATAATCCCATGCATCAGGATACTGTTCTTGCAAAATCTGAAAATGTCCGACTGCATAGAGTCCACCTTCCAATTTCATTCTCCCAAGCACACCATCTTCCTCAATTTTTATCCCATCAGGAACCGTCAGACAAAGACTAGTTCGAAATTGATTTTCTACTCCAAATTCAGGATTGTCATGATAGATTGCAAGCACCCAGTTTCTATCTTCTACAAAAAGGTGCTGCTTCATTGCATGTTCAAATAATATCTGTATCAGACCTGCATACTCCTTAGCCAGCATTTCATAAGTGCCTGTATGCCTGACATAAGCTAGTTGCTTTTCTTCCATGTTTACGATTGATATTGACCCGGTAACAGTAGACCTCTTACCTGCCCATTCTTCTTTAGTAGTGTTCTTATTGTACTGAGACAATAAAAATAAATCTTTGCAATTCTTGCTATATTCGTAACGATACTCCCTGGGACTAACACCGTAATAATTCTTAAATGCTCTTGAAAAAACGGCAGAATCCGTAAACCCAAGATCGTAGGTAATATCTGTCATATTTTTATCTGCCCTGTGTGCTAACAGAAATAAAGATTGCTCCATTCGTATTCGATTTACATAATGAGCTAATGGTTCCTGTAATATGCCCTGAAAAATGCGACTGAAATGATATTTAGAAAAGCCTGCAACATTAGAAAGTTCTTCTATTGACAGTTGTTTCCCGATATTTTGTTCTATGTAATCCTGTACCTTATGAATTCTATGAATGTACTCATCTTTGCTGTTTTGTTCTAGCATAATAACCCTCCAGCTTCTTTTATCTTATTAAGATAAGTAGCTAAGTTCACTGAATAATAGTATATCCCGCTCTATTAAGTACATCTAAAGCTTTCATGTAATTTTCTGACTTTGTAAGAATATAATCTGTATTAAATGTTGATATTGCAAAAATACCGATATTATTCTCGGCTAACAGAGTAGAAATCTTAGATAATATTCCAATCAATGAAAAATCCAGTACTCCCTGTATTCGAAAAGCTTTCCACCCATCATCTCTCTCAATCACATTATTTGGTACATTTTCCGTAAGACATACCAAAGAGTTTTCCTCATCTGTTTTTCCAATAAAGTAAAATTCTTTTGATAAGTCAATAGATAAAAAATCTTTTAATTTACATACTGTAAAATTCTGTTCCATACTCTTGATTTCCATTATTTACTCCTTAAATTAATTTTACCTTCCTTTTTTTCGTCTAACAGCAATTAATTGCTTAACATCTTCCAGTATTGCATCATCTGTTACATGAATCATAAGCCACTTTTGACCCATTCCTGTTTCTGTTTCTTTATAAAGCTGCTGCACATAATCTGTACAAAATGAAAGCTCAATTTCAGTGTCTGTTCTTTCACGTTCACCAATAACAATCAGGGTAATAAAGAATCCATCCATAGGATATAAGGTGCACAGTGTACGTCCTGACTTTTTATATTTTATATTCCATCCATACTGCATCGAACATCTACTATATTCAAGCACTGGTTTACTTTGATATTCTGTCTCTACATGCGTACACAAGCGATCAAACAGAGAGTTATTAATATATTCACTTATTTCTTTTAATGACGGTTTTTCTGTTACTTTTACTATATCATTTATCTTTTCATTTTTTATTTGCGCTTTATTCGATTTTAATGGTATCCAAATCTCCATATAGCTTGCATCAGGTGTCACTCCATAATACATCTCTGCAACAAGGTGACCGCATTCTAAATTATGTTTCTTAATCCAGCTCTTCATAAAAGATAATGCCTTGAATATAGCAGATTCTGTGAGCTCTATAAAGTTTTCCGCCTCAAAGCAGCAAATTATATATTCGCCACAGGGAAGTGTATAGGAAACATAGCCTTCCTCTTTTAGATCTGAGATGACTTCGGCTCCAGCCAAATATTTGCAGTACCCTTCTTTCGCATCAGCCTTATACATAATACCAAATTCTTTACCATTCGGAACTAGATTTTGAATATTGGATTTTATATGATGAAATGAATCCCATATTAATCCCGGAGAAGAAACACTAGTATCTTTACCTTCACAAACTTCATCAATAGGCACTTTACCTTCAATTCCAATAAAAGTAAGCGATTTTAGTAGCTCTTTACGAGTCACTTCAACTACTACGCCATCTGCAATTAATGGGACATTTTCATCAACCATAGTATGATTTAAGAGTAAATCCGGTTTGATGAAATTATTGAGTATAACAGGATCTGCGTGAAACTGACTTGGTGTAATACCGTAGGCATCTTTAAATGCACGTGTAAAATTTGCTTGATCTGAAAATCCAAGTTCAGCAGCTATATCAACAATTCGTTTATCCTTGCATTTCAGATATTCTGAGGCTTTTGCCAACCTACGTAACCTAATATAATCGTTAACAGATGTATTCACTAAACGACTAAATAGGCGCTGATAATAATATGGTGATAGCGCTGCCACTTTTGAAAGCGTCTCAATCTCCATTTTTTCTGATAAATGATCTTCAATATAATTTAGTGAATTTTGTACTGCCTCCCATGCATACATATTTAACCTCATGCTGCGAC
>CAZQTM010000128.1:0-6243 GCA_964595855.1 uncultured Lachnospiraceae bacterium
GCAAGACGACCGATACGGCCAAAACCATTAATTGCTACTCTTACTGCCATTTTTAAATTCCTCCTAAAAATGAATTGATTATATTTTTTTTAACTTTCATACATATAATATGATTGTCAAAATTTTATCAGCACTGTTATTTTAACTAATTTGTATTTAAAATTCAAGACGTAAATAAAAAATAATTGGAAAAGAACCTCTTTTTAGGAACTTTCTTAACATTTTACCAAATTATTGTTATTCTCTTTGCTTTTTTTGGTGATTTCAGATATACTTGAGTCGGTCTTTTTTTAATATGTACACTATTTAAGACAAATATACACGATAAAAAGGAGAAACAACATGCCAATTTTATCTGATTATCATTTACACTCTTCCTTTTCAGGTGATTCTAAGACCCCAATGGAAGAAATGATTAAGGAATCAATTAAAAAAAATTTAAAGCACATTTGCTTTACAGAGCATATGGATTTTCAATATCCATATCATGAAGGTGTGCCCGATAAAATGTTTGAAATTAATACTGACTCCTATTTATACGACTTACTGCGCTGTAAGCAGAAATATGCATCGCAGATAAATGTTTGTTTTGGCGTAGAAATAGGATTGCAGGATTCAGTAGTACGTGAAAATGCAATTTATACAAAAAATCATGATTTTGATTTTATAATAGCCTCCACACATGTTTGTAACGGAGTTGATCCTTATTATCCGCAGTACTACGAGGGAAAGACGGAGGAAGAAGCATATCATGAATATTTCACTTGTATTTTAAATAATATCAGAAAATTTAGTAATTTTGATGTACTGGGTCACCTTGATTATATTCTTAGATACAGTCCGTTGAAAGATAAGAATTATAAATATGAAACGTATAAAGATGTTATTGATAACATTCTAAAATTTCTGATTGAAAATGAAAAAGGAATTGAGCTTAATACCGGTGGCCTAAAAAGCGGCTTAAAGGATGTACACCCCTGTAGTGATATACTAAAACGCTACAGAGAGCTGGGAGGCGAAATTATTACCATTGGTTCAGATGCACATAGTTGTGAGCATATTGGGGATTACTTTGACCGTGCAGAAGAAGTATTGATACAATGTGGATTTAAATATTATAATATATTTGATGGACGTATTGCAGAGTATATAAAATTATAATGGTATTTTTATCATAACTAACAATAAAAAAACAATCTCGCTTTTGAGATTGTTCTTTTTAAATTAAATAATTGTTCCGCCTCCAACTATATGGTCATCTTCGTAAAAAACAACTGCTTGTCCTGGTGTTATGGCACGTACCGGTTCTTCAAAAGTGCACTTAATCGTATCCTCTTTTACTTTTTCTATCGTAGCCATAGCACCTTTGTGGCTATATCTAATCTTAGCTAAAACCTGCATAGAGCCTGTTAAATCTTCTATTGCCATAAAATTCAGTTTGTTACAATATAATACACTTGAAAAAACATCATCATTATTGCCAATAACTACTTCGTTTGTTTCCGGCCTTATTTCTGTTACAAAAACCGGATATCCCATCGCAAGGTTAAGCCCCTTTCGCTGTCCCACGGTATAATGTGTAATACCCTTGTGTTTTCCAATTACTTTACCATCCGTCGTTATAAAATTGCCTTCTCCTGGAACCTTCTCTTTAACTTCTCTTTCAATAAAAGCAGCATAATCATGGTCTGGAATAAAGCAGATTTCCTGGCTGTCCGGTTTGTTTGCTACAGAAATATTCATTTCCTGCGCAATTTCTCGTATCTGTTCTTTTGTATAAGCGCCAACCGGCATTAATGTATGAGACAATTGTTCCTGTGTTAAGTTGTAAAGAGCATATGTCTGGTCTTTTTTAGCGGTTACTGAAGTTTTTAATGTGTATCTCCCGCTTTCTAATTTCTCCACTCTTGCATAATGACCTGTGGCAATATAGCTAGCACCGATGGAGAGACTTCGCTGTAAGAGAGACTCCCATTTAACATACCTGTTGCATGCAATGCAGGGATTTGGTGTTCTTCCACAGAGATATTCTTCCACAAAATAATCCATTACTTTATCTTTGAATTCATGTTTAAAATTCATTACATAGTAAGGTATATTTAACTGCATTGCTACACGTCTGGCATCATCAACTGCTGAAAGACCACAGCATCCACCATTTTCTTCTAAAGCCGCCTGTTCCTCATCCTGCCATATCTGCATCGTTACTCCGATTACATCATAACCCTGTTCTTTTAACAGGTAAGCTGCAACCGAAGAATCAACTCCACCAGACATGCCAACAACAACCTTTTGTCCCATTCTATTAATATTCTTCCTTTTCCTCTTCTTCGCCTTCATGTATATCCGATTTAGGTTTTTCCAAACCTTCTATCGTAATATGATTCTTTTGCGTATAATCCCATAATGCGGCATGAATTGCTTCTTCTGCCAGTAAAGAACAATGTACCTTAACTGGAGGCAATCCGTCAAGTGCTTCCATTACAGCCTTATTTGTTACCTTCATCGCATCCTGGATACTTTTTCCTTTTACCAGTTCTGTTGCCATACTGCTTGTTGCCACTGCTGCACCACAGCCAAAGGTTTTAAACTTGCAATCTCTGATAATCTGATTTTCATCGATATCAAGATATATTCTCATTATGTCGCCACACTTTGCATTACCAACTGTTCCGACTCCACTTGCATCATCAATTTCACCAACATTTCGTGGATTTTGAAAATGCTCCATTACTTTATCACTATACATAATCTATTCCTTTCTGAAATGAAAATAACATTCTACTTATTCTTTTTAACAAAATCTTCATATAGCGGTGACATACTCCTTAAATACTCCACTGTGTCTTTTAAAGTTGAAACGACATAGTCCATTTCTTCTTCTGTGTTTTCTTCACATAGTGTCAGTCTCAAAGAGCCATGTGCTTTCTCATGTGGTAATCCAATCGATAAAAGTACATGTGATGGATCTAAAGATCCAGAAGTACATGCTGAACCACTTGATGCACAAATACCTGCCATATCTAATTTAATTAGTAATGACTCGCCTTCAATAAATTCAAAACTGATATTTACATTATTGGGAAGACGTTTACTTCTGTCTCCATTTAATCTGCAATATGGGATCTGTGTTTCAATTTTATGGATAAGATAATCTCTTAAATATATTTCCTTCTTTGTTTTTTCTTCCATGATTGCAAAAGCACGTTTTACTGCAGCCGCCATACCAACAATGCCGGTAACATTTTCTGTTCCTGCTCTTCTTGCACGTTCCTGCTGTCCGCCATGTACAAATGATCTGATTTTCACTCCTGTTCTTATATAAAGAAAACCAACACCCTTTGGACCGTTTAATTTATGCCCACTTGCGCTAAGCATATCTATATGACAATCATCAACAGAAATCGGTATCTGTCCATAAGCCTGTACCGCGTCAGTATGAAACAGCACACCATGTTTATGTGCAATTTCTCCGATTTCCTTGATTGGCTGAATCGTTCCTATTTCATTATTTGCATACATGATAGAAATCAGAATAGTATCCGGGCGGATTTCTTTTTCCAACTCCTCCGGTTTAACAAATCCATTTTCATCAACATCAAGGTATGTTATTTCGAAGCCTTGTTTCTCTAAATACTCGCAGGTATGCAAAATAGCATGATGCTCAATTTTTGATGTAATAATATGCTTACCCTTATTGCTGTATGCATTCGCTGTTGCTTTTAAAGCCCAGTTATCTGCTTCTGACCCTCCAGCGGTAAAATATATTTCGTTTGTATTTGCACCCAATGATTCTGCAATTACTTCCCGACTTTCCGTTACTGCCTTTTTACTAATGGCACCAAGTGAATAAATCGAACTTGGATTACCATAGTTAACTGTAAAATAAGGTAACATCGCCTCTACAACTTCTTTAGCTGTTTTTGTCGTTGCGGCATTATCTAAATATATGATTTTTCCCATAAATACGCACTTCCTTTCAATTCCTAGTAAACTACTTCGAATTAGGCAATTTCAATATACCACTTCATAATTGTTCTGTCAATAAACGATACAACATATACTTATCAATAATAGTTAAGGATGAATTAACTTGAAACTCCTTAAAAATCCTCTTGTAATTGGTACTCTCATTCTTACTGTCACAGGACTAATCAGCCGTATAATCGGCTTCTTTTATCGTATTTTTATTTCTCATGCCTTTGGTGAAGAAGGTATGGGCATTTTTCAATTAATAGCACCTGTTATGGCCTTTGCTTTCTCTCTTTGCTGTGCAGGAATACAAACATCAATATCGAAATATGTAGCATCCGAAACTTCAACACATGATTATAAATCCTCTGCCCGTATTCTATTTATAAGTTTTTGTCTGACTATTTCTTTGTCTGTTTTAGTGTCTATTCTTGTTTATATCTATTCACCATTTATTAGTACCAATTTACTTCTGGAAAAACGTACTGCACCACTTTTACGTATTCTTGCATTATCTTTTCCGTTTTCTGCAATACACTGCTGTATTAATGGATATTTCTATGGTATAAAAAATGCAAAAATACCAGCAATTTTACAGTTAACGGAACAAATTTTCCGTGTTGGAAGCGTCTATATTATTTATTATTACTTTATCAGTCATAATATGAACCCAACAATTTCACTTGCTGTAATCGGTTTGGTCATTGGAGAACTTTCCTCAATGATTATTTCTCTCTGTTTCATTTTTACCAGATTTTATAAACTTGAAACAAAAAACTTACTTCGAAAAAATATCCCCGGTTCCACTCTCTCTAGCAGAACATGGCTGCAAAGAATTGTTTTATTGGCAGCACCCCTGTCTGCTAACCGAATTATCGTGAATTTATTACAAAGTGTCGAAGCAGTTTATATCCCTAACAAATTACAAACTTATGGTCTCTCCAACTCTGATGCATTAAGTGTTTATGGTGTATTAACGGGTATGGCATTAAGTTTGATTCTTTTTCCTTCCACCATTACGAACTCAGTATCCGTATTGTTACTTCCGGTTGTATCGGAGGCAGAAGAAAATAATAATCGGCGTACAATCGCTGTTGCAATAAGGAAATCCATTACTTATTGTTCCATACTTGGTCTGTTCTTTACATTGGTATTTCTTTTCTTTGGAAAAATTGCCGGAGAAGTACTGTTTAACAGCACAATGGCGGGAAAATTCATTGTAGGTTTAAGCTTTATCTGCCCATTTTTATATATAACAACCACATTAAGTAGTATATTGCACGGACTTGGTAAGACCTTTCTGACTTTTATAATTAATGTTGGCTCAATCTCTATTCGAATCGCGTGCATTTTTATCCTGATACCTCTAATCGGAATCAATGGATACTTGATTGGATTATTGCTCAGTCAGTTGTTTTCAACCATCTTTTGTATGATTTGTCTTAGGAAATACAGAATGTATTAAATTTTATAGTGACAGTTGGTAATTTTATGTTAAAATACTTATTGCAACTATATTTCTGACATATTATGCAATAAGGAGTACAAAACAATGAGTTTTGAATTCATACAAAAGTTACCAACACCTGAAGAAATAAGAGAAGAATTTCCCGTTCCCGATTCTTTGAAGAAATTAAAAAAAGAACGGGATGCTATGATAAAAGATGTCTTAACCGGAAAAAGTGATAAATTTTTAGTTATAGTCGGACCATGTTCTGCAGATCATGAGGATTCCGTATGTGAATATGTAGAGAGACTAAGTAAACTGAACGATCGGGTAAAGGATAAGATAATACTGATACCAAGGATATATACAAATAAACCCCGTACCACAGGCGAAGGCTATAAAGGAATGGTTCACCAGCCTGATCCTGAAAAGAAACCGGATTTTCGTCAGGGTTTGATTGCCATGCGAAAATTACATATCCGCGCAATGGAATCATCAGGGCTTACGAGTGCTGATGAGATGCTATATCCTGAGAACTGGGGATATGTCTCCGATATACTCTCTTATGTAGCTATTGGTGCCAGATCCGTTGAAGATCAGCAACATCGGCTTACCGTAAGTGGATTTGATGTTCCGGCAGGTATGAAGAATCCTACCAGTGGAGATTTCTCGGTAATGTTAAATTCTGTTTATGCTGCACAACACCCACATTCCTTTACATACCGCGGCTATGAGGTTCAGACCTCCGGTAACCCACTTGCCCATACCGTTTTACGTGGTGCCGTGAATAAGTATGGGAAAAGCCTCCCCAACTATCATTATGA
>CAZQTM010000129.1:0-1611 GCA_964595855.1 uncultured Lachnospiraceae bacterium
GTGGTGCATTTCTTTTATTAGCAGGTGGATTATTAATAATAATTTTTGCTGTAGTTGTTGCTGTAGTGTCTTCTGTTGTTTCTTCTGTTGCAGCTAATGTTGATGAGGATGAAGACTAATTCATATAATGAATTTTACAATATAATTTTTGGACTAAATCTGGTATTTCAGGTTTAGTCCTTTTTGTTTGTATTAGAATAATACCATTTTATACCAATCTAGGAAAAATCACTATAAAAATAAAAAATGCACTTTGAAGTGTCTTTACTTCAAAATGCATTTTCAAGGTTATTATTATTTAAGCATTCAAATATGAAATCTGTTCTTGGGTTAATTTATCTATTTCTTTTCCCATAAATGCAAGTTTTCTTGCAGCTACATCCTGGTCTACGGAAACAGGAACATCAATTAACATGGAAGAAGTCTTTCCTTCATTCTCTACCAGATATTTAGCTGATAATGCCTGAATAGCAAAACTCATATCCATTATTTCAGCTGGATGCCCATCTCCGGCAGCTAAATTAACAAGTCTTCCTTCTGCAAGAACACATAACCACTGTCCGGTTACAAGTTTATAGCCCTGAATATTTTTTCTCATTTCTTTTGTCTCTACAGCAATTTTACGTAATCCTGCCATATCTATTTCACAATCAAAATGTCCGGCATTACAAAGGATAGCTCCATCCTTCATAACAGCAAAATCATCTTTATCAATTACTTTATCACATCCCGTTACTGTTACAAAGAAATCACCTAACTTAGCAGCCTCATTCATTGGCATTACTTCGAAACCATCCATAACTGCTTCTATCGCTCTTACAGGGTTAATTTCTGTTACAATAACTTTTGCTCCAAGACCTTTTGCACGCATTGCTACACCTTTACCACACCAACCGTAACCGGCAACTACAACATTTTTACCTGCTACAATTAAGTTAGTGGTACGATTAATGCCATCCCATACGGACTGTCCTGTACCATAACGATTATCAAACAAATGCTTACAGTCTGCATTATTTACACGTACCATAGGGAATTTCAATTCTCCCTTTTTATTCATGGCTTCAAGACGAATAATACCTGTTGTTGTCTCTTCACATCCACCGATTACACCTGGAATTAAATCTTTAAATTCTGTATGCATCATATGGACTAAATCTCCACCATCATCAATGATGACATTAGGACCTATCTCCAAAACTTTTCTAATGTGAGAATTATATTCTTCTTCTGTTGCATTGTACCATGCAAAAACATTAAGTCCTGCTTTTGCTAAAGCTGCTGCGACATCATCTTGTGTTGACAAAGGGTTGGAACCTGTTATATACATTTCTGCTCCACCAGCCTTTAATACTTTACATAGGTAAGCTGTTTTTGCTTCAAGGTGTACAGATAATGCAACTTTTTTTCCTGCAAATGGTTTGCTCTTTTCAAACTCGCCTTCTAACATTCTTAGTAAGTCACAGTTTCTCTTTACCCATTCAATTTTTCTTTCGCCTGACTCTGCGAGGTTAATGTCTCTGATTTCACTCATGTTTCGTCCTCCATTAATTAATAAATTTTATCAGCCGAATTTTTATTAACGTGATGGTCGTCTGTCCTATCATCACA
>CAZQTM010000129.1:1711-6207 GCA_964595855.1 uncultured Lachnospiraceae bacterium
CTAGCCCATGCCATATGTGGGGTAATAATTAATCTTCTTCCATCCTTTAATTTTGCAAGAGGATTTGTTTTTTCCATTGGTTCTTTCGAAAGCACATCAAGCCCTGCACCTGCTATCATATTGTCAGATAATGCCGTATATAAATCTACATCATTAACAACTGGACCTCTGGCTACATTTACTAAAATTGCACTATTTTTCATTTTCTTAAATGCATCCAGGTTAAATAAATTCCTCGTTCTGTCTGTAAGTGGACAATGTAGTGAAATAATATCCGATTCTTTTAATAATGTATCAAACTCAACTCTTTCATATAAATCACTGCAGTTATTACCGGATGCTGAGTAGTAAATTACACGACAACCAAATGATTCCGCAACTTTAGCAACTCCCTTTCCGATATTCCCGAGCCCTACAATACCCCATGTCTTGTTTGCAAGTTCACAGTATTTTTCATCAAAGTTTGAAAACCCAAGCTGGTTACTGTATTCCCCACTTCTAACATAATCATCATAGTAACTAATCTTTTCTAATACATACAATGCTAATGCAAAAGTATGCTGAACTACCGCAGGAGTTGAGTAATCACGTACATTACAAACAGCAATACCCCTGCTTTTTGCATATGTAAGGTCAATGTTATCATAACCGGTAGCCGTTACGCACAACAGTTTTATATTTTTAGCATCGCGCAGCATTTCTTCATTCATTATGGATTTATTGAATATTACTACATCCGCATCATGAATAGCCTTCCTACAACTTTCAAAATCCATTGTATCATATTCACTGAATTCACCAAAACTGCTGAAAATTGATACATCTACATCCATACCTATACTATTGCGATCCAGCATAATTACCTTCATATAAAACCTCCATTTTTATACCTTTAATTTACTTATAAAACAATATATATATTATACAATATATTAATACGATATGTAAAATACCGTAATCGAGTAGATTCCTACTTGATTGTCTGCGCATAAAAAAACCCGAAGTAAACTTCGGGCTCTTTACAAATATTATATTTTACAGTCTCTTTAATAATTCTTCTCTTTGTGCTTCATAACCCGGTTTACCAAGTAATGCGAACATATTCTTCTTATAACTTTCAACGCCCGGCTGGTTAAATGGGTTAACACCAAGTAAATAACCACTTACGCCACATGCAAATTCAAAGAAGTAGAATAACTGACCTAAATAGAACTCTGTCATTTCCGGTACCTTAACCATAAAGTTCGGAACTTGTCCATCTGTATGAGCAAGTATCGTACCATTCATAGCAGATTTATTAACAAAATCAACTGTCTTACCTGCAAGATAGTTTAATCCGTCAAGATCAACTGGTTCTTCATTAATTGTAATCTCTTCACGGGATTCTTCTATATTAATGACTGTTTCAAACATATTTCTAGAACCATCCTGGATAAATTGTCCCATAGAGTGTAAGTCTGTTGTTAAATCAACACTAGCTGGGAAAATACCTTTCTGGTCTTTACCTTCTGACTCTCCATATAGCTGTTTCCACCACTCTGAGACATAGTGAATAGCAGGTTCATAGTTGCAAAGTATTTCAATTGCTTTTCCTTTTCTCAAAAGTATATTTCTAAGTGCTGCATACTTTAATGCGTCGTTTTCTTCAAAAGGTTTATTCAATGCTAGTTCTCTACCACTTGCTGCACCTTCCATCAATTTATCTATATCTGCACCACTTACTGCGATTGGAAGCAATCCAACTGCTGTAAGTACTGAGAAACGTCCACCAATATCATCTGGTACTACAAATGTTTCATAACCTTCTTCTGTAGCAAGACCTTTTAAAGATCCTTTTTGTTTGTCGGTTGTAGCGTAGATTCTCTTAGCTGCTTCTGTTTTTCCATATTTATTTTCCATCATTTCTTTTAATACACGAAAAGCAATCGCTGGCTCTGTTGTCGTACCTGACTTAGAAATCATATTAATGGAGAAATCTCTGTCACCAATAACATCTTTAAGATTCTTAAGGTATGTTGAACTAATAGAATTACCTACAAAATATATTTCAGGAGTTTTTCTGATTTCTTTGCTGACCATGTTATAAAATCCATGTCTTAAGAATTCAATTGCTGCTCTTGCACCCAGGTATGAACCGCCAATACCAATAACAAGTAACACTTCTGAATCACTTTGAATCTTTGCTGCTGCCTTTTTGATTCTTGCGAATTCTTCTTTATCATAAGCTACAGGTAAATCAATCCAACCTAAGAAGTCATTTCCCTGTCCTGATTTAGATACTAAAAGTTCTTTTGCATCTAAAACAAGTTTTTTCATATAATCTAATTCATGATCTTTTACAAAAGGTGCTGCTTTTGAATAGTCAAATGTTACTTTACTTCCCATCGTCTTAATACTCCTTTTTCTTATCAGTATATGTGGATTTTACGCCACTTCAAACATTCCTAGTGTAGCAAAGTATATATACTTTTTCAAGTTAAAAATTCCCTTAGCAGCTCCTCCAACTCTTTTTCTTCTGATTTCCCAAACAATGCCCTTTTTCTCGTTTCTTTGTTTTCCGCTACAGGTGTTTGTTCCACTATCTTTAAATCTTCCTCTAAAATACTTAATTTATTCACCATATTGTTTTCCAGATAGTCTACCATATTTACCTTTAAAATCCTGCGTTTTCCAGCTATATCAATGACACCTGAGATTGAAAAATAAATATATAGACCAAATAAACTGATAATATAAAATGGTAAAATTTCGCCTAACGTCTCTCCTATTATAATACCCCTGCAGGCTCCAACTCCTGCAACAAATACCGATAATAGCATGAGCTGTCCCGAAAGATGTTTTAGACCTGTAACAGTCATCTTGCCTACTTTCATTTTATTAATAAACTTGTCCACAAAGATTGGTACATTAAGAACTCCTGAATTCATCTTATAGCAGTTAGTAAATTTTTTCTTACACTGACGTAGTAATTCCCTATCGGTTGATGCCATATTTTCCGTTTCTTTGATTAATGTGTTAAAGAAATGGCCAATGATGATTTGTAATAAAATACTAATAATGAACAGAATTAGGATCAAACCGGTAAGAATTTTATGTTCCGTAAAAATTGACAGCATATAGTTTTCTCCTTTCCAATGCTTTCCATTTAAACAGTATAAGTTATTCCCAATTTCCTAACAATATAGTCAAACTGATAATCGCTTTTGAATTTATTTTGTTTTTCACCTTTTTTTTACAAAGGGTGGAAAGAATCTTTCATTTCTGCTATAATCTCCGTGATGTAATAGAAAAGATACGGGTATACTAACATCGTATTTATACATAGATTGTTATGGAAAGGAAGTAATCCATATGAAATATATAATACATGGAGTCTGTCCATCAGCAATTGATGTTGAGTTGGATGGCGACATTGTAAAGTCTGTACTTTTTTATGGTGGCTGTGATGGTAATCACAAAGGCATTTGTTCCTTAATAGAAGGTATGAAGGTTACTGATGTAATAGAGCGTTTAAAGGGTATACGCTGTGGATATCGTAGTACCTCATGTCCCGACCAGCTGGCTGTAATACTGGAACAGCTTCTCAACAATAATTAATGATTAACATATTACATTAAGGTTATATTAAGTATGAATAAGGGCCTGCTTATATAGGCAGATAGGAATAACATGATGAAAATTGTTTTAACAGGTGGTGGTACAGCCGGACATGTAACACCTAATATTGCTTTGCTCCCAGCGTTAAAAGAAGCTGGATATGATATATCTTATATTGGTTCTTATGATGGAATTGAGAAACGCCTGATTGCAGATTATAACATTCCTTATTATGGAATCTCTACAGGTAAATTTAGAAGATACTTTGACCTCAAAAATTTTTCTGATCCTTTTCGCGTTATTAAGGGATATTCTGAAGCTAAGAAAATATTAAAGCAAATAAAGCCAGATGTTATATTTTCCAAAGGTGGATTTGTATCAGTTCCTGTCGTAAGGGCTGCAGGTGATTTACACATGCCATGCATTATTCATGAGTCTGATATGACCCCTGGCCTTGCAAATAAGCTTTGTATTCCGATAGCCAAAAAAATATGCTGTAATTTCCCAGAGACACTGAAATGTATGCCTGCCGGAAAAGCTGTTTTAACCGGTTCCCCAATCAGGGAAGAATTAACGAAGGGAAATAAACTTGCTGCACTTAATTTATGCGGTTTCTCTGCAAACAAACCAGTCGTTATGGTAATCGGCGGTTCATTAGGTGCTTCAAGCGTCAATCAGGTCGTTAGGGAAGCTCTTCCAAAATTACTGGAAGATTTTCAGGTCGTTCACATCTGTGGTAAGGATAAAGTGGATAACCTAATGTTATCTATCCCAGGATATAAGCAATTCGAATACTTGAAGTCAGACCTTAAAGATGTATTTTCCATGGCAGATGTTGTGGTTTCGAGGGCTGGTGCAAATGCAATCTGTGAATTACTTGCATTAAATAAACCAAACAT
>CAZQTM010000130.1:0-3403 GCA_964595855.1 uncultured Lachnospiraceae bacterium
TAATTACTCCTTTGTATATAATCATTTAACGTATCTTTAAATCCTACAACCCTCTTTTGTGATATTGGTAAAATAGTTCCATCCTTTAAATATATATTTAGCCCCTTTATTCTGTTTATGTATAAAAGATTGACTATAAATCCACGGCAACACGTTTCAAAACCATATTCATGTATCTTCTTTTCAATCTCTGTCATAGTATTTGATATTACAATATTGGAATTTTTTGTATGTATATGTATCTTTCTTGTAAGTTTTATATATTCAATATATATAATTTCTTCTACCGGAACTTGAACAATGTATCTGTTATACGTTTCACCATTAGTCACTACCTGTACATTGTAAAATTCAACTTTGATACTATTTTTATCAGATTCTGTTATTTCGCTAATTATACTTGCAAATTGTTCAACCAAATCTGACTGACTAACTGGTTTCGTCAGATATGCATATGCATGAACCAAATTGACTGCACATTTACAATATTCTTCATAACTAGTCACATAAATTATTTTTGTTCTGATGTTTTTCTTATGTATCACTTGTCCAGTTTCTATACCATTCATATCTTTCATGGAAATATCTAAAAAGACAACATCAAAATTAATATTTTCATTTAATAATTCCTCGCCCGAAAAATATGTGGAGAGCTGATATACCAGCTGCATACTGCTGCAATACTGTTCTATCATATCCTTTAAACTATTCAATTCTTTTTCATTATCATCACATATGGCAATTTTCATATCTCATCTCCGTACTTTTCCCCTAGTCTCTAAATATCCTCTTCTCTGCTTTTTACAGGTGTTACTCCATAAAGTTGTTTATATGCCCTGTTAAAGGTTGAATGCTCCTTAAATCCACATTCAAAGCATACTTTTGTAATTGGTTCTCCCCTTTTTATTAATTCTTTGGCATACATCAATCGTTTGTTTGTAATATAATTTCCAATCGTATATCCAGTTTCCTTTTTAAACTGACGCATCATATGATATTTTGTTAGATAAAAATAGTTTGCCAAAAAATCTATGTTTAGTTCTTCTGTTAAATTATGATTAATAAACTGTATTATTTCAACGATTTTTCTATTACAATGATCAGTATCAACATAAGATCCAAACCCATTTTTTATGGATCGTTCTAAAAATATCATAAATTGAATTAATAAAGTTTCCCGTAACAATTCCTCTGATTCCTCATTCTGTTTACTTTCCAATGATTCTTTTATCTGCATAGCTATTTTAATTAGCGTATTATTGTTAATATTCGAGAAGCGAATTACATTTGAGTATTTCTCTTTAGCCATTAAAAAACAGTTTCCCAAACTAAAATCATTCTTGTTAAAATTATCTAGATATACTGGTGAAAGGTACATAATTATTCTTTCATATGGAGTATCCTTGCTTATTTGTACCTTATGCACATCTCCATGTCTTATTAAAACAATATCATTCTCTAATAAATCATAGGATTTTCCTTCAATTGTATAACAAACATGACCTTTTAAAAATATAATTATTTTATCAAAATCATGGTAATGATTTTGAAACTCCTTCTCTTCATTTTCCTCTAAATAAAACATCCTATAATCAGAATTAAGATATCCTTTTTTTTCATACTCCTGATTCTTTTCTGCCTGACTAACCATAATCTGCCCCCTTAAAATTACTCACAAGGGTATTTCATCCCCCAACTCTTTCTGATTTCATCCATTATTTTCATTACATATATGGTTTCTTCATGTGGCATTTGAGAACAGGATAACAGTCCTGCATTGATTGCCTCTTTACATGCTTGTACTTCATACTCATAGCCTGTTATTTGATCTGGTACATTGTGAACTTCTAGTACTTCATCATTCAAGTTATATATTGTGATTTTCTGACAATTATTAATATTGTCTACTTCCATATATCCTTTCGTACCATATAGTACTCCTTTTCTATCCGACCTTGCTTTAAAACTGCTATGAAGCACAGCCATTTTCTCATTCATAAATGTTATTGTTATACTATTAGAAGCATCTACACCTTTATTCGTTATAATAGCATCGGATGTGATTTTTTTGATATCGTCTCCAAAACACATGAGTGCAAAATTAATTGTATATACACCCAAATCTAATAATGCCCCACCTGCTAAATAAGGTTCTTCCATTCTTTCTTTTCCCGAAAGTGAATAGCAAAGATTTGCAGTAAGTGATGTTACTTCTCCAATACAACCGCTATTGATCAATTGATGAATCATATCTCTTGAAGGCATATACCTTGTCCAAATAGCTTCTGTTACAAATACTTTCTTCTTTTTAGCTGATTCAAAAATTTCCATAGCTTGTGTGGCATTCACCATAAAAGCTTTTTCACATAAAACATTTTTCCCATACTCAATACACTTTTTTACATGTTCATAGTGTAATGAATGTGGCGTTGCAATATATACCAAATCTATATTTGAATCCTTTAGCATATCGTCATAATCACCATATGCTTTTAAAAATTTATATTTATTTGAAAACTCCATGGCTTTGCTTTTTTCTCTCGAAGCTACTGCATAAGCTGTGATTCCTTCCATTTTATTAATTGTTTTAGCCATTATTTCCGCAATATTTCCGGCCCCTAAGATTGCAAAATTCATTTAAAATCCTCCATAAATTATCTTTTTAATAATTATAAAGCATTATTTGCAATATTTAAAGCACTATTTGTGTGGTTTATGCATTAGTCAAGGAATATAATTAAGAAAAGAAAACATTAATGTTTGCATTTGCAAACAGAAAAGGAGAAAAAATGGAACAAATATTTACAGCTATTAATAACATTTTTAAATTTGTGATTCCGGTTTCAGACTTCTTCTGGGATTTTCCAACCAACTTAGAATGGTATGCAAACATTCCTATCCTCGGGAATTTTTCTCTTGCTATTATTTTATTACTTGGTTCAGGAGTTTATTTTTCTATCCGCACAGGATTTATTCAGGTAACTCATTTTAAAAAAGGTATTAAGATACTAACAAAGAAAAAGAGTGAAGAAACTGGTATATCTTCATTAGCAGCATTCTTTTTAAGCTCTGCAATGCGTGTTGGCCCAGGAAATATCCTAGGCGTAACAGGTGCTATATCGGTTGGTGGACCCGGAGCATTGTTCTGGATGTGGGTATCTGCATTCTTTGGTATGTCAACTGCATATTCAGAAGCTGTTCTCTCTCAAATATTTAAAATAAAGAAGAATGATGAATTTATTGGTGGACTTCCATTTTACGGGAAAAGACTTCTTGGAAATAAATTATGGGCTGGTATCACTCTTTCCATCATGTACATTGTATATGCTATGTGTTGCCTTCCTGCTCAGGGCTTTAATGTTGTATCTTCTATTGGTCAGATGGCTGAAATAGTTACACATAA
>CAZQTM010000130.1:3503-6171 GCA_964595855.1 uncultured Lachnospiraceae bacterium
TGGACCGGAAGTGATGCTGATGCATGGTTTGCTCTAGACAGACTTCCAAGATTTTTATCATCTGCTGAGACACTAACTCCAGGAACTGCTTTTAATGGAATTGTAAGTTTTCTTTTAACTTTCTGTTTCTGTTTATTTGCATTCACATGCTTAGTTGGCATGATCAGTTTTTCAGAAATTGCAGCTAATCGAATCAGTACTAAGAAAAGTTTTATTAATGTTATTAGAATTCTTGGTATTTTTATTGCTGCATTTGGTATCCTATGCTCACTTGCCGGATTAGATCTTGGTAATCTGTGGGCAATATCCGATCTTGGCAACATTTTAATTGTATATGCCAATATACCACTTTTATATTTAGGTTCAAATTATATTTTTAAGGCAACAAAACATTACAAAAGCAATCATGATTCTCCATTCAATAAATCCGTCATTGGAACTGATTGTGAATATTGGGATGAAAAGAATAAATAAAAAAAGATGTTACCTCATTAAGTAAGTAGAGCCCCGCAGAATTTCTGCAGGGCTCTACTTCTATGAATACTTTTGGCTCAATGAATATCTATTTTTTTTGCCTTGTTTTATTTACTGCACTTTTAATCTCTTCTAATCCCTCTTTAAATTTTATTGATATCATTGTGGGGTTTCCCTTAATCATTTCATTGCGATAAAAATCTTTCATATGAGAAAGCTGGAATTTTCTTTCTTTATGAACACCTAATTTAATTCTTAGTTCTGTCAGTTCTTCTTTTTTATCATCTGAAAGATCTAACTTAGGAAGCATTCCCTTCAACTTTCTAAATTGATTTTCAAGGCTTTCAATAATATCATCGGCACGTTCACTTGTATACTGAATTGTATTATCTTTTGTTTCACCTGCAATTGCTAAAATTACATCAAGTCTGCGTTGCATACGTGCCAATTCCTGCTTGATTTTATCCATTTTAACAAGCACATCACGTAAATCCAATGCTGTTTTAAATGAAAGTGTGAAATCTGAAACAATAAAAATGGTAAGTCCTGCTGTTATTATCTTTATTGCCATATATGGCATACTCAATACCATTTTTTCTACCGGTTTATGTATAAAAATTGTTAACAATACGGTAAATATACCCCAGATTAATGTTGCTGCAAGACAAATATGTCCTTGAAAATTAAACTTTCGACTGGTATAGTCCCAATATCTCACTTTAAACAAACTTTCCATTGTCACCCCGGTTATATATTCCAGAATCGAAGCTCCAATACAACCAGCAATGAAAGTAAGGATTATATTATCTTTAAAAGGAATACTTACAACCAACATCATAATCGCACCGCTTCCATACAAAGGTAAGAACGGTCCTCTCATAAATCCCCTGTTAACCCATCTTTTCTGTTTTAAAGAAACATATGATGACTCATAACACCATCCCAAAAAACTATATAAATAGAAAAAGAAAATCCATTGTATTGTTGTGTAAAACATTTCCATATTGCTATGTTCCTCCTGATATTTCTATTCGTACTTTGCAATTAAGATGCAGAATTTCTCCTTTTTTGTTTCATGCTTTATCCCAAGATAATCAAATTTCCCATAACCTCTAACAGAAACACTATCACCCTTTTTGATAAAATAACTGTTGTTTTCCTGAACAAACCCATTAATAAATACTTTCTTCGTCTTAAAAAGATCCAAGCTTTGATTTCTACTGATATTATATATTTTTGAAATAACAGCGTCAATTCTTGCAGATGAAACCACAAGTTCCTTCTCTATAGGCTCTTTTGTTGCAATGGGTATCAGATTCTTAACAACTTCACACTTTACATGGGTATGTTTCACATTATCCAGTTCTTCCATAATAAAAGGTGCAATTTTATTTATGCAAAATAAATATGCATTCTTTCCCTCTAGAACAATATCACCTATGGTGTTTCTCTCTATCCCCAGATTCATAATTGCTCCTAAGAAATCTCTATGGCTAAAAGTATCAGCAAATTTTTCAATTATTGGTCTAATTGATAAACAAACAATTGGATAATCTTCTGCATACCCAAATAATTCTTTTGATCCAAACCTCACAATTTTTCTCTCACTGTCTTTATATCCACCATATAATTCAAAAGGAATATATGATAATTCACTCCTAACTGAATATAAAATGTCTTGTTGAGGAAGAGACATAAATCCTGAAAATGTATACATATTATTCTGATAAGATTTTAAAGACAAGTCTTTAAATCTTTTTATAAGTATTTGTTCCTCTTTATCCATCTATCGACTCCTTAATTAACAAATAGGATACATAGAAGCTTTTGCTTCCAGTATCCTATTCTATTAATAAATTATTTACTGCGAAAAATCAATTGTCGGTTCTTTTGGTGGTTTTGATGCTGTGATACTTTTTGCATAGAGAATAGGACCTTCTCCTTTATAATCCGAAAAATATTCCTTTTTTACAGTAGCTGTAACCTTTACCCAAGACTTTTCAGGTAAATCATTTGCACCTTCAAATTTACATGCAAAACCAAGAAACGCCATATCCTGTGCACAACAAGTCATTGCCATACGTCCCGGCACAAAGTACTCTTTGGGAAATTTTTTTGGTTTTAGAACCATACCAACGTATTGAATGGTTTTCCCTTCATAACGTTCTAAATGATCCAAAGCATCAAGATACCA
>CAZQTM010000131.1:0-6151 GCA_964595855.1 uncultured Lachnospiraceae bacterium
GAATATCTCATTCCTTCAAAACCTGATTGATAAATTAAATCAACAATCAGTTTCATCTCATGAATACATTCAAAATATGCATTTCTTGAATCGTAACCAGCTTCTACTAAGGTTTCAAAACCTGCCTGCATCAAAGCACATACACCACCACAAAGTACAGCTTGTTCACCAAATAAATCGGTTTCTGTTTCTGTTCTGAATGTTGTTTCAAGAACGCCTGCTCTTGCACCACCAATAGCCAAAGCATAAGCTAATGCTTTTTCAAGTGCTTTTCCAGTAGCATCCTGATGTACAGCTACTAAACAAGGTACACCTTTTCCTATCTGATACTCGCTTCTTACAGTATGTCCAGGTCCCTTAGGAGCAATCATAGTAACATCTACATCCTTAGGTGGAATGATTTGATTAAAATGAATAGCAAATCCATGTGCAAACATAAGCATATTTCCTGCCTCTAAGTTGGGCTCGATATCCTTTTTATACATAGCAGCCTGTTTTTCATCATTAATTAAAATCATAATAATGTCTGCCTTTTTTGCAGCTTCTGCAGCTGTATATACTTTAAATCCCTGAGCTTCTGCTTTTGCCCATGATTTTGATCCTTCATAAAGTCCTATAATAACGTTACAACCAGATTCCTTTGCATTTAATGCGTGTGCATGACCCTGACTGCCATAGCCAATGACTGCAATTGTTTTTCCTTCTAAAATTGATAAATTACAGTCTTCTTGATAATAAATCTTGTTTGCCATTTTACATGACCCCTTTCTTTTCCTGTGCTTAATGCACGAAATATGATAAATTCACATGAGTAAAATACACTCAATTGTATGAAATTTATTCCACATCTGGATATACAATATCATTGGTTCCTCTACGTAAACCTGCGATACCGGTTCTTGCTAATTCCAGTATTTCATATCCATCCAGAAGATTAAGAAAAGCATCAATCTTTTCCTGATCACCTGTTAATTCAATAATAAGACCATTCTTTGACACATCAATAATATTTGCACGAAAAATATCTGCAATAGATAATACACCCTGTCTCTTATCAGCAGAAACTTTAACCTTTATCAGTGCCAATTCACGATATACGCTTAAATGAGGTTTTAATTCCTTAATATCACATACATCAACTAATTTGGAAACCTGCTTTTCAATTTGAGCTAAAATCTCATCATCACCGCTAGCGACGATTGTAATACGGGTAACCCTTGGATCTGCAGTTACACCAGCCGTAATACTCTCAATATTATAACCTCTTCTTGAAAATAAACCGGATATCCTGCTTAAAACTCCAGATGTATTTTCAACTAAGAGCTGAAATACTTTTTTCTTCATTTTTATTTCCTCTGTTTTACCACTATGTACTTGTTAAAATGTTTCTAGGCTTCATTTTAGCAACACTTACAATCATTGTCAATGTATGAGAAGTAGTGATATCTGATATCAATATAAGTTATAATAGCATTATTCGATATATCTATTATGTATCACTCTCACTACATTTTTGCAATGCTAAGGTGCCTGTTCTTGCTACTTCTACAATACTAATTCCTTGAAGCATTTTGATAAAAAGAGCCGTGCGATCCGGAACATCACATACCTGTATTATCATATGATTTTTTGACATATCAACAATTTTAGCGTCCATGATATCGCAGTTTTCCATGATATCTCTTCTATTGCCCTTGTTATATTTAACCTTAATAAGCATAAGTTCCCTGCTGATACTCATTTCTTCTTCAAAAGTCTTAACCTTAATTACATCTAATTTCTTATTCAGTTGTTTTTCAATCTGCTCAATTGTACGTTGTGTACCACTGCTAACAATTGTCATACAGGATACAGTTGGATTGTCTGTTTCACCAACAGCAAGGCTATCTATGTTATAACATCTTCTGGAAAAAAGACCTGCAACTTTGCAAAGTACACCAGATCGATTTTCAACAAGAACAGAATATATTCTCTTCATTTGCTTACCCTTTCTATTTTACTAAATCCATAGGATCAATTAGGCATTCCATCAAATATGATTCATTATTTTTCAGAAATGTATCAATACCACTTTCTGCTTCCTCCATATTATGAATCCGAATAAAAGGAAGATCATATGCTGTCGATAATTTTGATAAATCAGGACTTCCAGATAAATCAACTACTGAATAATGATCATTATATGTATAATGCTGGTATTCACGAACCATACCTAAATAATTATTTGCCATTACAATAATTTTTACTGGAATATTATGTTGTCTCATGGTACCAAGTTCCATCATAGACATCTGAAAAGAACCATCTCCACAAACAGCAACAACCTGTTTGTCTGGATTAGCAAGTTTTGCTCCCATTGCTGCAGGTATTGAATAGCCCATGGTACCCATTCCACCGGAGGTCATAAAAATTCCACTTTTAACATTATAATTATCGCAAGACCATATTTGATTCTGTCCAACATCGGCAACGTAAATAGCATCCTTTTCCATTTTCTCAGAAAGCAGTCTGATAAATGCACATGGGTCTACATATTTTTTATTTGGATTCCTCTTTTTTTTCATGTTATTTCTGTATAAATCAAGTGTTTCAATCCACACATCATGATGATCTTCAAAGATGTTATGATTTAAATCTTCAAATATATGTTTTGCATCACCAACAAGTGGTATCGTTGGACCTGCATTTTTCCCAATTTCAGCAGGGTCAACATCAATATGTACTAAGACTTTATCTCTTGTAATCAAATCCGGTTGACTTACGGCACGATCTGCTACTCTTGCTCCGACCATAATCAATAAATCAGATTCATTCATTGCTCTGTTTGCATATGATTTACCATTATTACCAACCATTCCATAATAAAGCGGATGATCACTTGGCATAACTCCAATTCCCATCATAGTTGAAACTACAGGTATCTTATGTTTCTCTGAGAAATTCTGTAATTCCTTTTGTGAATTGCTTAATAATACACCACCACCAGCACATATAATTGGTCTTTGTGCTTTTTCCAATTCCTTTATTACTTTGCTAATCTGTACAGTATGACCTTTTACCGTAGGTTTATAAGTTCTCATGTTTACGGTTTCCGGATATTTAAACTTACTTATTGTTTCATTTTGAATATCAATTGGTACATCAATTAAAACAGGACCTTTTCTACCTGTATTTGCAATATGAAATGCTTCTCTAAAAATTCTGGGTATTTCATTTACATCCTTAACAAGATAAGAATATTTTACAAATGATTCACATGCACCGGTTATATCTGCTTCCTGAAATACGTCACTTCCCAGTAATTCACTGTCTACCTGTCCTGTTATACAGATTAATGGAATACTATCTGCAAATGCAGTCGCAATACCGGTAATCAGATTTGTTGCTCCAGGACCGGATGTTACGGCACAAACTCCAGGCTTATCTGTTGTTCTTGTGTAACCACTTGCTGCATGTGCAGCATTTTGTTCTGTTCTTATTAATATACTTCGTATATCAGATGATAAAATACTATTGTAAAAAGGAGCAATTGCTACGCCCGGATATCCAAAAATATTAGTAATTCCTTCCTTTTCAAGACATTTTACCATTATGTCAGCGCCATTCATTTAGTTTTCCTCCTAATATTTATTGAAACTTACCAAACAATCCAGCCATAGGTTTTACTACTGTATTAAGATCTTCGATTGCCTGATTCAATGTTTCGATATCAATGGAATTGATTTTTTCCAATGCGTTTTGCATCCCAGTAGCACTTGTATCTGCTAATTCTAAAGCAGAATCTAGTGCCTCATCCATGTTTGTTATAGTCTGATCAAGATGAGCCATTGTATTCCTTGTTGTATTAAGAGTTGAAATAATACTGGGAACAATACTTAATATAACTATACAGATAACAAGAAATAATATCGAAATACATTTTGTATAAAATAACTTTTTCTTATTCTGCTCCTTTATCTGTTGTAATAATGTAACTGTTTCATTTTGAATCATAGTATCCTCACCCATAATTTTCCTCAGTCTTTCGTATATAATATGTGTTTTACTAATGATCAAGAAGTAATAATTTACTTGCACATTTTACAGCTTCTGCTGCATCCTTGGAATATCCGTCAGCCCCAATCTCATCAGCATAATCCTGCGTAATAACAGCTCCGCCAATGATTATTTTAGCCTTAACCTGTTTTGCTTTTGCATATTTAACAACTTCATCCATCTCTCTCATGGTTGTTGTCATAAGTGCTGAAAGAGCTATTATCTTCGCATTCTCTTTTATTGCTGTTTCTATTATCATTTCCTTTTTAACATCCTTACCAAGATCAATGACTCGGAAACCATAATTGCTTAACATTAATGATACCAGATTCTTTCCTATATCATGAATATCACCTGCTACAGTAGCAATTACTACGACAGGCATTTCTTTTTTATCCTGATTACTCTTTAATAGTGGTTCTAATACTTCAATCGAAAGTTTCATCGTTTCAGCACTTGCAATTAATTGTGGTAAAAAATACTTTCCTTTTTCAAATAAATCACCGACCTCATTTATTGCATTAATTAATATATTATTTAAAATATCTGATGCTTCCAAACTATCTTCAAGTGCTTTTTGTGTCAGTTCTATTGCCTGACCACGTTTTCCTTTTAAGATTGTTTCTTTTAATTGTTCACGTATGCTTATATTTCCGGTTTCATTTTTAACAGCCGTATCTGATCCATTATTTTCGTATTCTTTCATACTATTCATTTTCTCAATATAAAGTATGTCAGCATTCTCTTTGTTTCTAAGAAGATCACAAGCTAGGGCGGTACTTACCAATAAATTCTGACTAGGATTGGCAATCGCCATGGTTAGTCCGCTTTGTATAGCCATTGTCAGGAAGGATGCATTTATATAACTTCTATCCGGTAATCCAAAAGAAATATTAGACAGCCCACATGTCGTAGCATAACCATTTTGTTTACAATATCGGATTGTCTCTAATGTCTCTAAACCTGCAGTTTTATTCGCTCCAACAGTCGTAACAAGGCCATCCACGACGATATCTTTCTTACTAAAGCCTAACGTAAAAGCACGATTCGCAATTTTATTAATAATATCTATCTTTTCTTCAATATTTTCCGGCAAACCTTTGTCTGATAAAGGGAGTAAAATAAAAGCTGCACCATATTTTTTAGCAATTGGTATTAACTTTTCAAATTTATCTTTTTCTAATGAAATGGAATTAATTAATGCCCTGCCCGGATATCTTCTTAAAGCTTCTTCCATCACATCTACATGACTTGTATCAATACAAAGAGGCAGCGAAGTCTGGCTTGATAGCTCTTCTATTGCCCTAATCATCATCGTTTTTTCGTCAATACCACTCATGCCTAAGTTGACGTCCAAAATTTTGGCACCATTCTTTTCCTGTTCCTCAGCAAATTGTAGGACTTTATCAAAACTACCATTACGAAGTTCTTCCTGTAGTAATTTCTTTCCGGTAGGATTAATTCTCTCACCAATAATGATAAAAGAATCATCGAGAGAAAAGGAAAGTGTTTTTCTTTCGGATGAAAGAAAATACCTATCTACTCTTTCTACTTTTGTATATTTAAAATTCTTATGACAGCATTCCTTAATATATTCCGGAGTAGTTCCACAACACCCACCAATTAATGATGCTCCTGCATAAATCAGATTTTCCATCTCATCAGCAAAATGTTTTGGTGTATTGTTATATTCCGTTTCCCCATTTTGATTCATAAATGGAATTCCGGCATTTGGTTTGGCTATAATAGGAATATCTGTAACTTTTGCCATCGCCTCTATGATAGGTATCATTTTATCAGGACCTGTAGAACAATTTGTTCCAATTGCATCAACAGAGAGACTGCTTAAAACGACTGCAGCAGTTGTAGCATCTGTTCCATAAAGAGTTCTACCATCACTTTCAAAAGTAAGAGTAGCCATAATCGGAAAATCACAGGTTTCTTTAATAGCAATCACCGCAGCCCTCGTTTCCTGAAGACTCATCATAGTTTCCACAACAAATAAATCGACACCTGCTTTTAGTAAAGCATCAACTTGTTCTTTATAAATCAATATTAACTCTTCAAATTCCATAGGACCCATAGGCTTTAATAAAATACCAGTCATGGTAATATC
>CAZQTM010000132.1:0-6104 GCA_964595855.1 uncultured Lachnospiraceae bacterium
TTCATCACAGAATAATGTAGTAAAAACGATTTTAGGCGAGAAAAATGATATAAGGCTATTGTCAAAGCAATCATTTGATGCAAGAGCCTAATAGAAAAGGATTTATTATGAAGAAAGAAGAAATTAAAAGTGCCGTTGCACTTTCTTATAATCTTGATGACGAAGCACCAAAAGTTATTGCATCAGGGAAAGGAATTCTTGCAGAGAAAATTATTGAAAAGGCGAAAGAGTCTAATATACCACTCCATAAGGATGATAAATTAGCAAAAACATTGTCTAAACTAGAAATTGGTGACACGATTCCTCCACAGTTATATGAAGCAGTAGCAGAAATTCTTGTTTTTGTAGATGCAATGGAAAAAATTAAAGCTAAGAAAAGTTAAGGGGAAAAGTATTTTTGAATAAAAGAGAAATTGGTACTTTTTATGAAGAGGCTGTAAATGAGTATCTGAAGTTGCAGGGAATAAATATTATTTATAAAAATTTTAGATGCAGATTTGGAGAGATAGATCTTATTGGATGGGAAAATGACTGCTTAATCTTTTTTGAAGTGAAATACAGAAAAGATGAAAGATATGGATATCCTGTAGAAGCAGTAACGGAGATGAAGAAAAGAACAATATGCAAATGTGCATCCTATTATTGTGTCAAATATGATGTGAAAGCGCCTATTAGATATGATGTTATTGGAGTGACTGGTACTGAGATTACATGGATAAAAGACGCATTTACACACAGAGGATATTGCTTCTAAAAGAATTGATTGCGAGGATAGATATGGAGTTTAAAAGAAAACCGGATTCAAGGGAACAGATGGTAGTCAGAGAAGAAAACGGAGTATGTTACTTACAATTTGAGATGTTTTCTAGGTTAGGTGTGGTCAGACACATGTTTACCACAAGGATAGGCGGAGTTAGTGATGGATACATGGGAACTATGAATTTATCCTATACAAGAGGTGACAAAAAAGAGAATGTAAATGAGAATTTCAGAAGAATATCTGAAATTATGGAATGCAAATTGGATGATTTTGTTTTATCAGATCAGACACATACAGATAATATTAGAATTGTTACGGATGAAGACAGGGGAAAGGGACTTACGAGAAGTAAGGACTATACTGATGTTGATGGCTTAATAACGAATAAAAAGGGAATTGTTTTATCTGCTTTTTTTGCAGATTGTGTACCTTTATATTTTCTTGACCCAGTAAAAGAAGTGATTGCTCTTTCTCATTCTGGATGGAAGGGAACGGTAAAGAAGATAGGAAAGAAAACAGTAGAATTAATGAAGAAGGAGTACGGATGTAAAAATACAGACATAATAGCCGCCATAGGACCATCCATATGTAAGGAATGCTATGAGGTTAGTGAGAATGTAGCTGAAGAATTTAGAAAGAGTTTTAAGGAAAATAGGTTAGATAATATTATTTATCCTAAAGATAGTGACAAATCTATGTTAGATTTATGGCAGGCAAATAAAGAAGTATTATTAGAAGCTGGGATAATAGCTGAAAATATATGTGTTACAGATATATGCACAAGCTGTAATAAAGAACTTCTTTTTTCTCATAGAGCAAGTAATGGATTACGTGGAAATTTAGGAGCATTTATTAAGCTTATTTAAGAAAATATTAATTGTTTTAAGAAGAATACCTTAATGAATAAGTGGTTTAATAAGGAAGAAATGAGGGAGTGTATTGATGAATATTTTAGTTTGTGATGATGATAAAGAGATAGTTGATGCAATTGAAATCTATCTGATGCAGGAAGGCTACAATATTATTAAGGCATATGATGGAGAACAGGCCATAGAAGAATTGAAAAAGAATGATATTCATCTATTAATCATTGATATTATGATGCCAAAATTGGATGGGATTCATGCAACATTAAAAATAAGGCAATATAGCAGTATCCCAATCATTTTTCTTTCTGCTAAATCGGAGGATGCAGACAAAATTCTTGGGCTAAATATAGGCGCAGATGATTACATTACTAAGCCGTTCAATCCTTTAGAATTGATAGCAAGAGTCAAATCTCATTTAAGAAGATATACAAAACTTGGAAATTTAAATTGTGACGATAATAATGTATACAAAACAGGTGGACTTACAATTAATGATGAAACAAAAGAAGTTACAGTTGATGGAGAAATTGTGAAGCTCACCCCAATTGAATATAATATCTTATTGCTTTTAGTGAAAAATCAAGGAAGAGTTTATTCAATTGACCAAATATATGAAAATATCTGGGAAGAAGAGGCAATTGGTGCAGATAACACAGTAGCTGTACATATACGACATATTCGTGAAAAAATTGAAATTAATCCAAAGGAACCAAGATATTTAAAAGTAGTATGGGGAGTTGGATATAAAATTGAAAAGCAGTAACTTTAACTGAAAGGAAATTTTGTAATATGAAAAGAGGAATAAGCAAAAGAAAAAGAGGAATATTAATATGGCTTTCAAGAGTCACAGCAATCTTAATTGCAGTATGTATGACACTATTATTTGCAGGTTCCTATATTACAATCAATACACAGACAAGTCAATACCGTTATTTACTGCCTCAATATCAGAGAAACCAGGTACCTTTTGAAGATTCAGAATTATTTAGTGATTTATTTAATGACAGCATCAACAATATAACCAGAATGTGTGTTATAAAAAATCAATTAGAAACAAATGAAAAGTATAATGGCAAGAAAATTATAGATATAACATCATATGCAAACAGGACGGATGTTCTGATTGATGATCGTGTTACAGCTGAATATTATTTGGATGATTTGATTAAGTGGGGGAATTACGGTTTTGATTTTAAGACGATAAGTGGCACACCAAAAGAATTAGATCAGTACTATGAAAATCTTTACAATAAAAAGCAATCAGATAATACTGATTATGATGAATCCAATTATTTATCACCGGGAGATAACGATTTTACTGATAATACTGTTGTTGAAGATGGAGCAATAGAGGTAGATACATTTAATATTTTAATTCCTAGGTATACTTCTACTGAAGGAAAGGACTTAATAGAATATGCAAAAAACAGAGAAGAGTATGGTAAACTTGTAGATAATCTTAAAGTTGCAGCCCAAAATTTATTCCAAAATTATACGGAATATGTTAAATATAATAAAATTTATGATGATGGGAATACAAACATACGATACTGTTATCAGATGATTGATGGCAACAAGGTTATTCGATATAACAATCTGCATGAAAATTTGGATGATTATTCTGATGATAATATTACCGCATTATTCAATAAATATAGAAAGTTTATATCCTATAATCCAGCCAAAATGCAAATTAGCACGAATGCCAATATTAATGCTGAGCAAATGCGAAATATCATTGCATCATATGAATATTCATTTCCTGATAACTCACGAGTTTGGATAGCAATTGATGATTCCTACCAGTACAATGATGTATTTAAGACAGCTTACAATGAATATAGCCATATGAATCCTAATTATTATGTTTATCTTATCGTTTTATTTATTGCAATTGCCATACATTTATTGTCTATTATCATTTTGACCATTTATGAAGGAAGATCACAGAACTTTGAAGAAAATAAAATTATTCTAAAAAAGGGAGACAAAATTCCATTAGAAGTTTTTATTTTACTGATTCTTATCATTATTTATGCGTCTTATTATGGTATATATGGTATTTACGAAAGATTTGTATTAACAAGTTTTAAAGGTTATGCACCATGTATTGTGTTTGGTATTTCTTCATTTGTTTTAAATCTCGTTTATCTTTCTTTTTATTTATGCACTGTAAGAAAAATAAAAGATAGACACTTTTTTAGAAATTCTATCATATATTCACTCGGTAATAAGATAAAAGAGGGATTTTTGGAGACATATGATAATGGACAGTTGGTTACTAGAACATGGCTTCCTTATCTATTATTTCTCTCATTGAATCTTGTTTTAGTATTGAGTGGGACTTTGGGTATTATTATTGCATTTTTATTTGATATAATAGTAGGAACATTTATTTATAAGGATAATAAATCACGTCAAAAAATACTGGATGGAATAGAGAATATTAGAGATGGTGACTTTAACTATCAGATTCAAACCGATAATTTGCATGGTGATAATCTAATGCTTGCTAATTCTGTAAACAGCATTGGAAAAGGAATCAGGAAAGCGGTTGAGACAAGTATGAAGGATGAGCGTCTGAAAGCTGATCTCATTACAAACGTTTCCCATGATATCAAAACACCATTAACCTCCATTATTAATTATGTTGATTTGATCAAACGTGAACAGATTGAGAATCCTAAAATAAAAGGTTATGTCGATGTTTTAGATGCAAAATCACAGAGATTAAAACAGTTAACAGATGATTTAGTTGAGGCATCTAAGATTAGCTCCGGTAATATTACATTGAATTTTGAAAAGATTAATTTTGTTGAACTTGTCAATCAATCTCTAGGTGAATTCTCGGAGAAATTCGAAGAGAAGCAACTACAATTTGTTCTACATCTGCCAGATCAACCAGTTTATATACTGGCAGACAGCAGAAGAATTTTTAGAGTGATTGAGAATTTATATAATAACATATATAAATATGCAATGGAAAGGACTCGTGTTTATGTTGATATGACAGAAACTGGTACGGATCAAAGGGAAGTTGTTCTTTCAATTAAAAATATATCTGCACAACCATTAAATATCAAAGCAGAAGAATTGACAGAGCGCTTTATACGTGGTGATGTTTCAAGAGGAACAGAAGGAAGCGGCCTTGGTCTCTCTATTGCAAAGAATCTTACACAGGCATTAAACGGAGAATTCAATATATTATTAGATGGTGATTTATTTAAGGTCATTTTAATATTTAAAGAGACAGAATAGAAAAAAAGCAAAAGCCAACGGCTTTTGCTTTTTTTTAATCATCTATATCGAAGTCAACACGTTTGTTGTATTTCAATATCACTTCATGTATCTTTTCGGCGGGAGTATGAACGTTAGTCATAGAAACATCATGATTCATAAAATCTACTACATCTGCCAAAAATTTACTCATATCTGCTTCCACGTAATATGGACGTTCTTTGATTTCAGGTGGCAGATAATTTAAATTGGTTGTTACTACTTTTTCGAAATAACATTTCTCATATGCTTCATCAAAGTTTTTTAAACCACCAGTAAAAAGACCAAAAGTACAGCAAATATATACTCGCTTTGCATTCATCTCTTTTAGCTGCTTTGCAGTATCAATCATACTTTCACCAGAAGAGATCATATCATCCATAATGATGACATCTTTTCCATCAATACTGTCTCCAAGAAATTCATGTGCTACAATTGGATTCTTTCCATTTTTAATCGTTGAATAATCTCTACGTTTATAAAACATACCGGTACTCACACCAAGTACATTTGCAAAATACACACTACGATTTAGGGCACCTTCATCCGGACTAATAACTACCAGATGTTCCTTATCAATAATCAAGTCTTTTTCTGTATGAAGTAATGCTTTAATGAACTGATATGGCGGAGTATAATTGTCGAAACCACTTAGAGGTATTGCATTTGCAACACGTGGATCATGAGCATCAAATGTAATGAAATTATTAACCCCCATATTGTATAGTTCTTCAAGCATGAGCGCACAATCGAGGGACTCACGTGCTGAACGTTTGTGTTGACGTCCTTCATATAAAAAAGGCATGATAATATTTACACGGTGAGCTTTACCGGTTGTCGCTGCAATAATTCTTTTTAAATCCTGATAATGATCATCAGGCGATTTATGGTTTTCATAACCATTTATGGAATAGGTAATACTATTATTGCATACATCTGTGAGTATGAATAAATCTTTACCACGTATGGAATCATACAAAATTCCTTTTCCTTCACCAGTACCAAACCTAGGACATTCCGCATTTGCGATAAAAGAAGATGCACTATATCCTTGTAAAGCAGGATCATTTCTGAATGTATTTTTTTCTTTTTTCCTTATTTCTACAAGGTGTTTATCTACATCAGTGCCTAATGTTCTTGCAGAATCCATAATGATAAGGCGTAATGGTGCAACGGGAATTGAATTTTCTAATTCATGT
>CAZQTM010000133.1:0-6084 GCA_964595855.1 uncultured Lachnospiraceae bacterium
CAAAAAGTAATTTTATGAAGATTTTTAACAGTTTGATACGTTATAGTTTTTGAGAAGCGAAAGGAGGCGGGAGAAATTAGTGACCAGGAATACTTAGAGAGCTTGATTAATACATATCAAAATTTGATATTTTCAGTTTGCTACAAAATTACCGGTAATTATTTTGATTCTCAGGATCTCACACAGGACACATTTCTAGCTGCCTATAAAAACTTTTCCAATTTTGACGGTAAGAATGAAAAGGCATGGCTGTGCAGAATCGCTACAAATAAATGCCTGGATTACAAAAGGAAAGCATCAAATAATCAAATTCCAACCGAAGATACTTTTTTTGAGTTGGTACAGGATGAACAGCAATCTACAGAAGAACAATGTCTGCAGGAACAGGTCAGAAAAAAACTGTTCTATTGCTGTAAGCAATTGAAATCACCATATGACGATATTGCAATTAAATATTTTTATGAAGAACATTCAACAGCAGAAATTGCACAGTTAATAAATCGAAATGAAAAAACAGTACAGACACAGATGTACCGAGCCCGGGCAATGTTAAAAAATCTATATGGAAAGGAGCTATTAAATGAAGGATGATGATCAAAAAGAAGTGAAAGAATTTAATATTTCTAAAGATATAAGTGATTATGAGTTACTTCGATTTATTCAATGTGTTGAAGAAAATGATATGATTAAAGCTCCTATCCAGATGAAGGAAGAAATTTTAAAGAAGAGCAAGAGCCCAGTTATTCGGATCGCAGTTGAAAGTAAAAAGGTTTCAAAAAAAGTACAGTTATTCTGGTATAGTCTTAAAATTTCAGCAGCAGTTGCAATAGCACTAACTTTATTAATTTTTATTAGTATACCAGCAAACATTGTTCCTTCTGTAAAGACTGGGCCAGTAAAAAAAGAATGGAACATCACAGAAAAAATATATGACAGGTCAACCCAAGTAACAAATATATTAGGTAAGTTTTCAGATAAGATATTATTTTTTTAGGAGTGTTAAACAGTAGAGAGGAGATTTTATTATGACAAGTAAAAAGAGAGGTTTTTGGTTATTTGTTTTTTCATTAATTCCTGGAGCAGGAGAAATGTATTTAGGATTTTTTAAGCAGGGGCTCAGTATTATGGCAATACTTTTTGCATTTATTGCAGGAGCTACATGGCTTAATCTTGGACCAATAATGTTTTTCTTACCGGTATTATGGTTTTACAGTTTTTTCCATGTTCATAATCTGGCTTCACTTTCAGATGAGGAATTCTATGCAATTCAGGATGATTATCTATTTAATTTTAATGATGAGAAGTTTAAGAGTTTATTTGCTGGTGATAAGGGAAGAAAGGTACTTGCATTTGCTTTAATACTAATTGGTGTAAGTGCTGTATGGAATATTTTCTGTGATTACTTGAATTCGATATTAGAAATGTGTGGAATTGACACCAGCCAGTTATACTATATTTTTGATAAAGTACCACAACTTGTTTTTGCAGTTCTGATTATTTGGTTAGGTGTTTATCTGATTAAAGGGAAAAAAAAGGAATTAGATGCAATTGAAGAAAAAGATATTGTAGATTAAGGAGTAAAATTATGAGAACACATAAAGTAGGAACAATAACATTAGGACTTACCCTTGTTATTTGTGGTATTGTATTTTTGCTACAGATGTTGATACCGGGCATGACATTTTCACTGGTTTGCAGATTCTGGCCGTTAATTTTTATTATTCTAGGAGTTGAAATACTAATCAGTAACTGGCGGGACAAAGAAGGAACATTCATTTACGATAAAGGTTCTATTTTATTAACATTTATGGTGATTGGGTTTGCCATGATTCTTGGTTTAATCAGCCAGATTGTAATGTATGCAGGTCAGAATATACATGTAACGTTTTAATAATAGGAAAGACATTGTAAATAAATTATTTACAATGTCTTTTTTTGCGCGGACAATGAGCCAAGTGTCAAGTTTCTTTGAACATTTGGCGAATGTCGCGACAATAGAGTAGAAATCTACTCTATTGACAAAATTGTAAAAATATACTAATATAATAGTGTTCCTAAAAAGAAATACTAAAAGAGGGTTATATGGAAGAGAGTGGATTAATAGAACGTCTTATTTCATTTGGACTGACCAGGCAGGAAGCAATGATTTATCTGTCGCTTCTCACACATGGTGAATTAACAGGGTATGAGGTTGCAAAGATAACCGGTATTTCTCGCTCCAATGTTTATAATGGACTTGCAGGGTTAACGGATAAAGGAGCTGCTTATGTCATGGAAGGGGCAGCTAGTAAATATTCTGCTCTTAATATCAATGAATTTTGTAAGAATACTATGCGTTCATTAGAAAAAGATTCGCAATACTTAATTGAAAATGCACCAAAAGTACGTATTGTAACAGAAGGATATATTACAATACAGGGATATCACCATATAATGGATAAAATTATTAATATGATGGAATCCTGTGATAATAGGTTTTATTTATTAGCACCACTAGATATATTGGAACAGCTAGAAACCTCCCTAAAGAAAGCCATTGACCGTGGTATAAAGGCAGTTATTATTACTGATAAAGGGTATGAACAAAATGGCGCAATCATATATGAGACAGTGACAATTCCAAGGCAAATTCGTTTTATTACGGATTCTGCACATGTACTGACGGGAGAAGTAACCGGAAAGAGTGAAGATACTTGTCTGTTTTCAGGGCAGGAGAACTTAGTTACTGTACTGAAAGAGGCATTAAAAAATACAATTACATTAATTAAATTAGGGAAAGGGAATGAAGGATGAAAGTAGGAATTTTAGGGTATGGTAATTTAGGAAGAGGTATTGAATGTGCAATAAAGCAAAACGACGATATGGATTTGGTAGCCGTGTTTACGAGAAGAAATCCTGCAAGTATAAAGCTACTTACAAAAGATGTTCCCGTTTATTCTGTAAATGAAGTAGAAAAGATGCAGGGAAAGCTTGATGTTCTGATTCTTTGCGGTGGAAGTGCTACAGATTTACCAAAACAAACACCAAAATATGCTGAGTATTTTAATGTTATAGATAGTTTTGATACACACGCAAATATTCAAACTCATTTTGAAGAGGTTGATGAAGCAGCAAAGAAGAGCGGTCATGTTGCCATGATTTCCTGTGGATGGGACCCAGGTATGTTTTCGTTAAACCGCCTCTATGCAAATGCAATTTTAACGGAAGGAAATGACTATACCTTCTGGGGAAAAGGAGTAAGTCAGGGTCATTCTGATGCAATTCGCAGAGTAGAAGGTGTTAAAGATGGAAAACAATATACAATACCGGTAGAAAGTGCACTTGAAGCCGTAAGAAGTGGTGATAATCCGACCTTGACGACCAGACAGAAACATACAAGAGAGTGTTTTGTTGTTGCCGAAGAAGGAGCCGATAAAGTAAAGATCGAAGAAACAATTAAGAATATGCCGAATTATTTTTCTGATTATGATACTACGATACATTTTATAACGGAGGAAGAATTGAAGAAGAACCACAGCGGAATTCCTCATGGTGGATTTGTATTCAGAACAGGAGTTACCGGATGGGAAAAGGAACACAAACATGTAATTGAGTATCGTCTTCAGCTTGATTCTAATCCCGAGTTTACAGCATCTGTAATTGTTGCCTTTGCTAGAGCAATTAACCGATTACATGAGGAGGGACAAAAAGGCTGTAAAACAGTTTTTGATATTGCTCCGGCATATCTTAGTCCTAAGTCTGGGGAAGAACTAAGAAAACAGTTACTATAAAATTATAGTTAGTAAGAAAGGAATTTACTATGAGTCAAAAGATACCTTTTGTAACAAAGGAACAGTTAGAAACAATTGTAAAAAAATATCCTACACCATTTCATATTTATGATGAAAAAGGAATCAGGGAAAATGCAGAAAAGTTAAAATTGGCATTTTCATGGAATAAAGGTTTTAAAGAATATTTTGCTGTAAAAGCAACGCCCAATCCATTTCTTATAAATATACTTCATGATTATGGATGCGGATGTGATTGTTCTTCCTTAACAGAATTGATGCTTTCAGATGCACTTGGATTATCCGGTAATGATATTATGTTTTCCTCTAATGAGACACCGGCTAGTGAATATCAATATGCAAATAAAATTGGTGCTACTATAAATTTAGATGATATTACACATATTGAATTCTTAGAAAAAGCAATCGGAACTTTACCGGAGACTATCTCATTACGTTATAATCCAGGCGGAGTTTTTAAAATTAGCAACAGTATTATGGATAATCCAGGGGATGCTAAGTATGGGATGACAACAGAACAGCTTTTTGAAGGTTTTCGCATTCTTATGAAAAAGGGTGTAAAACATTTCGGTATTCATGCATTTCTAGCAAGTAATACCGTTACGAATGAATATTATCCTACTTTAGCAAAACAATTATTTGAAGTAGCCGTAAAGGTAAAAGAAGATACCGGAGCTGATATCCGTTTCATTAATTTGTCTGGAGGCGTAGGCATTCCATATACTGAGGAACAAGAACCAAATGATATTCAAGCAATTGGAGAAGGGGTACGAAAAGTATATGAGGAAGTCCTCACAAAGGCCGGAATGGGAGATATCGCAATCTATACGGAGCTTGGTCGTTTTATGATGGGTCCTTACGGTCATCTTGTTACTACTGCAATACACGAGAAACATACCTATAAAGAGTATATTGGCTGTGATGCATGTGCAGTAAATTTAATGAGACCTGCAATGTATGGTGCTTACCATCATATTACGGTTATGGGAAAAGAAAATGAATCATGCGATCACAAATATGATGTAGTCGGTTCCCTCTGCGAAAACAATGATAAGTTTGCAATAGATCGAATGCTACCCAAAATTGATATGGGAGACTTATTGGTAATTCATGACACAGGTGCACATGGTTTTTCAATGGGTTATAACTATAATGGAAAGTTGAGGTCAGCGGAACTTTTACTTAAGGAAAATGGAGAGGTTGAGTTAATCCGTAGAGCAGAGACACCAAAAGACTATTTTGCAACATTTGACTGTTTTGATATACACAATAAATTAGTATAAAAAATTTGGGAATCAATATGATATTGGTTCCCAAATTTTATGCGCGGACAATCGAGTAGTGATCTACTCGATTATATTAATCTTTTATTTATGAAACGGTGTAGTAAAGTAGCCGGCCTGTGAAATGGGTTCGCCACCGTTCATTAAATGACTGGTGTCGCCCATGACCTGGACACGAAATGCTGCCCCATTATTATAACGTTCTTCACTTCCCAAAATGGTTACAGAGGTAGGAGCAAGATAGAAATCATGCCACAAAACAACTGGTGAAATACCAAGTATATGGCTTAACATGACACAGGTAACCCCCAAATGGCAAAAGAAAACGATCGTATCATCAGAGTGCTTTTCAACTTTATAATAATTCTCAAACCGTTTATAGCCGTATTGGGATATTACATCATCTAACCCTTTACAAACATCTAAATAGGCATTCGCTAGTTCTTGATTTGACTGGTAGAGTTCCGTATCAATCCATTTGTCTTTGTCATAATATTCATTAATGCCTGTCCAATACTCCGGCATAAAATCCCATGGAACATGAACTGTGGATGTAGTGGGATCCGTAATGGGGTAATTGAATTCCTTTAACCAATCATATGTGATTGCATCACGGTGCATTTTTTCTAAAGAATAAGAAGCTGTTTTTTTTGCACGACCAAGAGGAGAACAGTAAAATTCTTTTACATCCCATTCGGATACTCTCTTAGCGAGTAGGGAAGCTTCTCTGATTCCCTTGTCAGTTAATGTATCTAATTCATAATTGGGATCTCCATGACGGATAAAAATAATTCTCATTATTGTGCCTCCAAAGTTTTGTTAAAGATACCATAACACATTATGACAAGAAATCGTACTATAATATTCTTCCAAAAATATAAATCGCATACTTGTCAAGGATAGATTTGTATGTTAAACTAATTTACGGTCGTGAAAGCGCCGGCGTGTCGGAATGGCAGACGAGGCAGACTCAAAATCTGTTGTGGGCAACCACGTGCGGGTTCAAGTCCCGC
>CAZQTM010000134.1:0-6081 GCA_964595855.1 uncultured Lachnospiraceae bacterium
AAACAAATTGTACAAAACCATTAGTTAAATAATAAGAAACTTGCAATTATGTGTAACTGACGGTAAAATAATAGATAAAACATTTAATAATGTAAGAAGAGAGGCAGGGTTACTTATGGCATACGTTTCTATTCCCTTAGAAAAAAGATTAAAAGATAATATTAAAACATATAATCTAACCTCATTATTTGATTTAGAAGTTGTAAGTCAGCAGGTAGAAAATTTATATAAATTATTTGGCATTGATATAATGATAACAGACAGGCATGGTGAGAAAAACATTAGTTTCGGCCATTTTATTGGTTATCATCCGGATGTAGTCAATGATCCCGGTATTAAATTAAAGATTGTAGATCGTACAATTGCTCATGTTTACGTAAACTATGATCATGTAAACGAGAATCAAATACTAACTGTAAAACAGATATTTGAAAATATGTTAGAAACATTTAAATTATTAGGTGAGAAAACTTATTATTATAGAGAAACAGCCATATATGCGGACGAGCTGGAAGAAAAATTGGAGAAAGAGACATATCAGGTTAAACATGGCGAAAAACAGGATTCATTGACAGGAGTTCTTAACAAAACTTACTTTGAAAACAGATTAAAAATTGTTGATAGGTCACAAATTGCACCAGTAGCCGCCGTTTGCCTTAATATTAATGATTGGAAATTTGTTAATGATCATTTTGGTGATGAAGAAAGTGACAGATTAATTCAGATTATAGCTGAAATTATAAAAGAAAAGGCTAAGCCTGAATACATTGTAGGAAGAGTGGATGGAGATGTCTTCAATGTTTTGATTCCAATGCCGGATGAAGATGAATGTGATTCTTTCTGCAAAGCAGTAAAAGATTCTTGCGAGAGTTATAACGACCTCATTTTAGCACCATCTGTTGCAGTTGGAACGGTTATGAAAGAGAATGTTGAGGAATCACTGACAGAGTTATTATCAGATGCTGAATTTGAGATGTTTGAAGATAAACTGGAGATGAAAAATGCACCTGGATATAAAGAAAGATTAGTAAAAGGATTATAATACAGGAATATTTTATTTTGAATGATAAAAAATGTTAAAGAGGTGGTCTGACAGATCGCCTTTTTTAAAATTATATCAATAAATTATAAAAAAAATATAAAATTTTATTATTGGAATAAAAATAAGAAAAAGTGAGTAAAATTAAGATAAAAAGAGAAAAGATGAGATAATATATATATATTATGTTTTAAGAACAGTTGCACGATAAGCATTTGGAACATAATATAAGACTATCGGTTAGCACTCGACAAATATGAGTGCTAACAAATATAAAAATAATGGTATATTTACAATATAAGGAGGTATTATCTATGAAATTAGTTCCATTAGGAGACAGAGTTGTATTAAAACAGTTAGTTGCAGAAGAAACTACGAAATCAGGAATTGTCCTTCCAGGGCAGAACAAAGAAAAACCACAACAGGCTGAAGTAATAGCAGTTGGACCAGGTGGTGTTGTAGATGGAAAAGAAATTAAAATGGAAGTAAAAAGCGGAGATAAGGTTATCTATTCAAAATACTCAGGTACAGAAGTAAAACTTGATGAAGATGAATATATCATTGTAAAACAATCTGATATTTTAGCAATTATACAATAATAACGATTAGGAGGCATATCAATCATGGCAAAGGAAATTAAATATGGTGCAGAGGCACGTGAAGCATTAGAGAATGGTGTTAACAAATTGGCAGACACCGTACGTGTTACATTAGGCCCAAAAGGAAGAAATGTTGTATTAGATAAATCATTTGGCGCACCACTTATAACAAATGATGGTGTAACAATTGCAAAGGAAATTGAACTGGAAGATGCATTTGAAAATATGGGTGCACAGCTTGTTAAAGAAGTTGCAACAAAGACAAATGATGTTGCAGGTGATGGTACTACAACAGCTACTGTTCTTGCACAGGCTATGATACATGAGGGAATAAAGAATCTTGCAGCTGGTGCTAACCCAATTATATTAAGAAAGGGTATGAAAAAGGCTACCGATTGTGCTATTGAATCTATTTCAAAAATGAGTTCCAAAATTAATGGAAAAGAACATATTGCAAGAGTTGCAGCAATCTCTGCTGGGGATGATGAAGTTGGAAAATTAGTTGCTGATGCAATGGAGAAAGTTTCGAATGATGGTGTTATCACAATTGAAGAATCTAAGACCATGTTGACAGAACTTGACTTAGTAGAAGGAATGCAATTTGACAGAGGATATATTTCAGCATACATGGCAACGGATATGGATAAAATGGAAGCTGTTTTAGATAATCCGTATATCCTGATCACCGATAAAAAGATTTCAAGTATTCAGGAAATATTACCGTTACTTGAACAGATTGTTCAGTCAGGATCAAAACTTTTAATTATAGCTGAGGATGTTGAGGGTGAGGCACTGACAACATTGATTGTTAATAAGTTACGTGGTACATTTAATGTAGTTGCAGTTAAAGCACCAGGTTATGGTGATAGAAGAAAAGCAATGTTAGAAGATATCGCTATTTTAACAGGTGGTCAGGTTATCTCAACAGAGCTTGGTCTAGAATTAAAAGAAGCTACCATGGAACAGCTTGGTCGTGCTAAATCTGTTAAGATTCAGAAAGAAAATACAGTAATTGTTGAAGGTGCAGGAGATAAAGACGCTATTAAGAGTCGTATCGCACAAATTAAGAACCAGATAGAAGAAACAACATCTGATTTTGATAAAGAAAAATTACAGGAAAGACTTGCAAAACTTGCAGGTGGGGTAGCTGTAATTCGTGTTGGTGCCGCTACTGAGACAGAAATGAAAGAGGCAAAACTTCGTTTAGAAGATGCTCTGGCTGCAACAAGAGCAGCAGTTGAAGAAGGCATTATCGCAGGCGGAGGATCTGCTTATATTCATGCTTCAAAAGACGTTGAAAAATTTGCAGATACTTTATCTGGAGATGAAAAGACCGGCGCTCAAATTGTACTCAAAGCATTAGAATCTCCTCTTTACCATATTGCTGCAAATGCTGGATTAGAGGGTGCAGTTATTATAAATAAGGTGAAAGAATCTAAAGTTGGTACCGGATTCGATGCTTTAAAAGAAGAATATGTTGATATGGTAAGTGCGGGAATACTTGATCCTGCAAAGGTAACAAGAAGTGCATTACAGAATGCAACATCTGTTGCAGCCACCTTATTGACAACAGAATCTGTAGTAGCAAATATTAAAGAAGAAACACCAGCTATGCCGGCTGGAGCAGGCGGAATGGGCGGAATGATGTAATAAGTTTAAAGGACAAAATCTTAATAAGATTTTGTCCTTTCTTGTTTTATTTTACGGGAATTTAGGGGTTTTTAATCTAATACATTGACGTTACAAATTTGTTAGATTATGATTAAAGATAATAAAGAGGAAAAGAAAAATGATTTATAAATTCAAATAAGGGGATTGTTATTACATAATGATTTGTTTTATGTAATCGGGCAATCCTTTTTTATATTATATTTTAATTAAGCGAAAGGGACATCTATCTTATGCGAAAATTATTAGTTTATTTAAAAGATTATAAAAAAGAATGCATATTGGCGCCTCTGTTTAAAATGCTCGAAGCATCTTTTGAATTAATAGTGCCTTTAGTTATGGCAAGTTTAATTGATAAAGGGATTGGTTATGGTGATTATCAATATGTTTATAAAGCTTGCTTTCTTTTAATTATTTTAGGAATGATAGGTTTGGCCTGTTCCGTAACAGCACAATACTTTTCTGCCAAAGCGGCAGTCAATTTTGCAACAAATTTGAGACATTCTTTATTTGAACATTTAATGGGACTTTCGTTTACAGAAATTGACACCTTGGGAACTTCTACAATGATAACCAGAATAACAAGTGATGTTAATCAGGCGCAAACGGGTGTTAATATGTTCTTAAGACTTTTCCTACGCTCTCCCTTTGTCGTATTTGGAGCTATGATTATGGCTTTTACAATTGATTTTAAAGCAGCCTTGATTTTTGTTTGTGCAATTATTGGGTTATCTCTTGTTGTATTTGGAATCATGGCATTTAATATTCCTATGTTAATGGAAGTACAAAAAAAATTGGATAGCGTACTTATGACTACAAGAGAAAATCTTACAGGAGTGAGAGTTATTCGAGCTTTTTGTAAGGAAGAAAATGAAATTTCAATATTCAGAGGAAAAAATGAGTCATTAACAAAAAAACAGAAAACTTCAGGAAATTTATCAGCATTGATGAATCCTATTACATATATCTTAATCAATCTGGCAATTGTTGTTTTAATTTATAGTGGCGCCATTGAGGTTTCTGCTGGAAATATAACACAAGGACAGGTTGTAGCACTATATAATTATATGTCACAGATACTGGTAGAATTGATTAAGTTGGCTAACCTAATCGTTACAATAAATAAAGCTATCGCTTGCGGTAACAGAATTTCAGAGGTGTTTGAGATACAATCAAGCATGGAAGAGTATAGTGGAAAGAAAGAGAAAGTTAATGTGAATCCGGATGAAATTATTACATTCAATCACGTATCTTTGCAATATCAGGGAACCGCAGATGAATCCTTAAGTGACATCAGTTTCTCGGTCAAGAGAGGACAGACAGTAGGAATTATCGGAGGTACAGGATGTGGTAAGTCTTCTCTTGTTCATTTGATTAAAAGATTTTATGATGCTACTAAGGGCGAGGTCTTAATAAATGGAATCAATGTAAAACAGTATAAAGGTGATGAACTTAGAAAACTTATTGGTATTGTTATGCAAAAAGCAGTACTTTTTCATGGTACCATTCGAGACAATTTATACTGGGGTAAAGAAAATGCTACTGAAGAGGACTGCGAGAATGCTATTGAATTATCACAATCTTTGGATGTAGTCAATAAAAAGGGAGGATTAGAAGCAGAAGTAGAACAGAATGGAAGAAACTTTTCTGGAGGACAGAAACAGAGATTGTCAATTGCAAGAACGCTTATTGGAAAACCAGATATACTAATTCTTGATGATAGTTCATCAGCACTTGATTACGCAACTGATGCTGCTTTGCGAAAAGCAATTCGAAAACTTCCCAATAATCCAACTGTTTTAATTGTATCTCAACGTACTTCATCTATACAGTTTGCAGATTTTATATTAGTACTTGATGATGGAAAGCTTGCAGGCAAGGGAACACATGAAGAATTGCTTGAAAATTGTGAGGTATACAGAGAAATATACGAATCACAGTACAAAAAGGAGGAATCCTTCTAATGATGACAATTAAAAAAGTACTTCATTACTTGAAGAAATATATTATTCAGATAATATTTTCCATATTACTTTCGCTGTTATCTGTCATGCTTACCTTGTATGTGCCAATTCTAATAGGTCGTGCTATTGATGTAATTGCTGGTAAAGCAATTGATTTCAAAGCTATCATAATAATTTTAATAAGAGCACTTGTAGTTGCCGGCCTTGCCGGATGTTTGCAGTGGGTTATGAATGTAATTAACAATAAAGTTACGTATCAGGTAGTAAGGGATATACGTAACGAAGCATTTTTAAAGATCCAGAAACTCCCATTAAAATACTTGGATGAGCATCAGTCTGGTGAGATTGTCAGCCGAATTATTGCAGATGTTGATCAGTTCGCAGACGGACTTCTTATGGGATTTACACAGTTATTTACAGGAATTGTGACTATATTAGGTACCCTGTATTTTATGCTGACCATTGAAAAAAAGATTGCATTGATTGTAGTACTTGTTACCCCACTTTCCTTATTTGTTGCAAACTTTATTGCGAAAAAGACATATTCAATGTTTAAATTGCAGTCTGAAACGAGGGGCGAAGAGACAGCTTTTATTGATGAAATGATAGGGAATGAAAAGGTAGTAAAAGCCTTTGGACATGAGAAGAAGGTCATGAATGAGTTCGATGAAATTAATGAAAGACTAAAAGGATATTCCCTTCGGGCAATTTTCTTTTCTTCACTTACGAATCCTTTTACACGATTTGTAAATTCAGTTGTTTATGCACTGGTAGCACTTACAGGAGCTTTTAGCGTTATTTCTGGAGCCAT
>CAZQTM010000135.1:0-6078 GCA_964595855.1 uncultured Lachnospiraceae bacterium
CTTCCGTCTGATTGACTGATTTTATCCATCAATATCGATTTTTCACTAACATCCTCCCCATCAATTTTTAATATATAATCTCCTTCCTGTAACAATGCAACTGCAGGTGCTTTAATATCTCCGTCGATTCCTTTAAAATCACCTGCTTCTAACACTAAAATCCCATCTGTCTTAACATAAATACCAATCGGTAAACCAACTGGTTTCAATTTGGTTTCATCAATTATGCAAAGATCAGCTGTCTTGAATGGAATAAATCCAAATAGTTTTACATTAAGTTTATATTGATTGATATTATTTCCATAAAATACTACTTCCTCTGACATATTTATTGATACCGCATCAACTGCTTTAACAGAGGCAGACATAGCAGATACGTCCTGTTTTATTTCTCCAGTTGCCGGAATATCAAAATTCATCTCCTGCTTTGTTCCGGAAATAATGTGGATACTCGATGGAATCTTTAACCACATAGAAAAAACCCAAACACCAATCAGATTGAGTATGGATAAAAAAAGGGCTAATATCAATAATTTTCGATAGCGAATATATTTTATATTCTGATTTTTTTGTTCCATATTCCCTCCAAAAAAGGACACACCTTAGGTATGTCCTTTCTAGTATATGGAACAAATATTTATTTATATTAGTAACGTTTTGTATGATTTGCCATATCTTTCAATTCCATTGCATTTGCAAGTACTGCATCAGTGATTTCTGATGTTCCTAATAATCTTGCAATTTCTCGTATACTTTCTTGTTCATCAAGTTTCTTAATTTCTGTAACAGTGCTCTCTGAAGATGATGTCTTTTCAATTAAAAAATGGGTATCTGCCATAGCAGCAATTTGAGGCAGATGAGTAATACAGATTAATTGATGTTCTCTTCCAAGTAAGGCCATTTTTTGTGATACATTCCATGCAGTTTTTCCACTAATACCGGAATCAATTTCATCAAAGATTAACGTCTTGATTTCTTCTTTATCTGCCATAACCGTTTTTAGAGCAAGCATGAATCTTGATAGCTCACCACCACTTGCTACTAAATTCAGTGATTTAACTGGTTCTCCAGGATTAAATGATACCAAAAAATCAACTGTATCAATCCCATCTCGATTTAAATTTTCTTTTGCCGAATTTACACTCACATCAAAAGAAATATTATTAAAATTCAATTCTTTCAAATTAACCGTAATTCTTTCTGATAATGTCTTCGCATAATTCTTTCTCAAATCAGAAAGCTGATATGCTAATTTAAAAACTTCAGTTTCTTCTGTTTTTAGTTTCTCATTCATATTATCGATATATAACTGATAATCTGATAATTTATCTATTGTTATTTTTTGTTTTTCACAATAATTTAATACATCTTCAATTGTATTGCCATATTTGCTTTTTAGATGATTGCAGATATCAAGCCTATTTTCAATATTACGCAGTTCATCCGGTTCATACTCTAATTCAGACAAATAATCGGATATATGTCTGTTAAAATCGTTAATTAAATTATCAATTTGACATAATTCCTCTTCCAACTGTTCTAACTCTGAATCATATGGTACCACATTTTTTATTTCTCTTAATGCATGACCGATCTGTTCACCCGCACTCTCCTCAGATTCAAACCCTGTAGCGTTGTAAGCTTTGGATACCGCTTCTGCAATTTTTTTACTATTATTCATCTTGCGATAAATTTCTTCCAGTTTGTTGTCCTCATCTATCTGTAAATCGGCACTTTCTATTTCCTGAACTTCAAACTTCGCAAGAGAAAGATCCTTATCTTTGTTTATTTCATTTTTCTTTGCCTCATCAAATTCTTTTTTTAAGGCATAATATGTTTCATATCTGTTATTTAATTTATCCCTTAATGATAAAACAGTCTCTCCACCAAATTCATCCAGTATTTCAGAATATTTCTTCACATTCAGTAGGGATTGTGTATCATTTTGGCCATGAATATTAATTAAGAGAGAGGCTATTTCCTTCAACTGTCTGCTAGACGTTGTCTCGCCGTTTATTTTGCACACACTTCGCATCGGGAGAATTTTCCTCTGAATTAATATAGATCCATCAGATTCCACTGGCAAATCCAGTTCCTTCATCTTATCAATTACTTCCTTTTTACTGCTTGAAAAAAGTAATTCTACCAGGGCATACTCCGCTCCGGACCGAATCAGCTCTTTACCAGCTTTTGCACCAAGTGCAAGATGTATTGACCCGATAATAATAGATTTTCCTGCTCCGGTTTCACCTGTCAGTATGTTCAGACCATTTGAAAAATACACTTCACTCTCTTCAATCAATGCAAGATTCTTCACATGTAAACTAATAAGCATTCTATACTCCTTTATGCTTCTCCTTTGGATTATCCTCATTCCCTTTAATGCAAAGTTATAAAATTTCTCTTATTTTTCCCATAACCTCTTTGGTTTCCTGAGTCGTTCTAACAGCAATCATTATGGTATCATCTCCAGCAATACTGCCAACAATCTCTCTCATCTTCATGGCATCTAAGGCTGCTGCAACAGCCATTGCCATACCTGATACCGTTTTAACAACAAGAATATTCTGAGCATTATCCATGGATATAAAACCATCTTTTAAAACACGAATATATTTATCTGCTAAATGTGAATCATCATGTCCAATTACAATATATTTCTGCTTTCCGTTTCCAGCCTGAACTTTACTTAATTTAAGTTCCCTGATATCTCTTGATACAGTAGCCTGCGTTACCTGATACCCGTCTTCTCTTAATTTGTCTGCAAGATCTTCCTGGGTTTCAATATCATACTCCTGAATTAGTTCAATTATTCTGCTATGTCTGTTTTTTTTCACAATTGTCCCCCATTTACCTCTACTCATCACTCATTTTCTTATGAAGTGTCTCTAAAAAACTAACTTGGTTCAATTTGATTATGGTTGTCGTATTAATCGATTTGTTAATAAGAATTTTATCTCCTGTTACCATTGTTATCTTCTCATTTCCATCTGAGTTAGCCTCAACCATAAGACTCGTTCCATCTCTTCCCTGTTCGATTACAATTGCAATCTCATCCTCTGCTTTTAAGACAATACTTCTTGCATTGAGCGTATGGGCACAAATCGGTGTCAGCACAATTAAATCCGCACCAGGCTCAACAATTGGACCACCTGCAGACATATTATACCCGGTAGAACCGGTAGGCGTAGCTACAATCATACCATCTGCACTAAGTTTACATAAGAACTGTTGGTTGACATAAATTTTTAATCTGATAATTTGTAGCGATCCACATCTGGTTATCGTAATATCATTCAGTGCCGGAGAAATATTCTGTATCTCTCCACCATGAATAATTCTTCCGCATAACATCATCCTCTTCTGAGTTTGAAATTCACCACTTATCAGTCTGTCAAGAGCATCATCTATATGATTTCTCTCCACTTCAGCAAGAAAACCAAGAGTACCCAAATTAACACCAAGAATCGGAATATCTTTTCCTGCTGTATCACGTGCTGCTTTTAGAAGGGTACCATCTCCTCCAAGTACCAGGATATAATCTATCCTTTCCCCTAAATCAAGATTTAGTTTATCCTCTTGCGTATTACCAACTTTACGAATTACTATTTTACTCGTAGCACCTTTACTTCTTAAATATTTTTCTATGTGCCCAGTCAGTTCCAATTCAGGGTCCTTCGTTATATTTGTAATAATCAAAAAAGCCTTCATCAGATAGTCCTCTTTCTATTCTTTTTCTAAATTGCCATGAGCAAGATCTACTATCCCAGATATTTGCTTTCTCACGTTATCCGGTATTACGTCATTCTCTTTATCCAACATATCTCTCAATTTAAGTTCTGCTTCATGCTCAGTTAAATCAGCTGAAATACTACTATTTTTCTGTAAATGAATGAGATATTCAATATTACCTTCCGGTCCCTTAATAGGTGAATAATCCATTTGTAAAACAAGAAAACCACAAATTGATGAAAACGCATAGATTTTCTTAATTACTTCTTCATGCACTTCTTTGTCTCTTACAACACCTTTTTTTCCAACTTTATCCCGTCCGGCCTCAAACTGTGGTTTAATTAGGCAAACCATCATACCGTTATCAGTCAATAAATTTCTAGCTGGTAGCAAGATTTTAGTTAAGGAAATAAAGGAAACATCAACGGAAGCAAAGTCCAATACATCATCAATATCGCCTGGAACCATGTAACGGAAATTCGTCTTTTCCATACATATAACACGTTTATCGTTTCTGAGTTTCCAGTCTAACTGGCCATGTCCAACATCAACAGAATATACTTTCCTAGCTCCATTCTGTAACATACAGTCAGTAAAGCCGCCTGTAGATGCACCAATATCCATACATACTTTATTCTCCAGAGAAAGCGAAAAATTACTGATAGCTTTTTCCAGTTTCAGACCACCACGACTTACGTATTTTAACGTCGTGCCTCTCACTTCTATCTTCGATTTTTCTATATCAAAGCAACTTCCTGCTTTATCTTCCCTTTGTCCATTGACAAATACATTCCCGGACATAATGATGACTTTTGCTTTTTCACGAGAAGGTGCAAATCCATTATTTACCAAAAGAATATCTAAACGTTCTTTCACTATTTTACCCTATATCTTTCAAAGTTTCTCATAAAGTTTCAGTGTCTTTTGAACGATTGTTTCGGCGTCCAGACCAACTTCTTTTTTCAGTAGGTCTACATTTCCATGTTCAACATATTCGTCTGGTATACAGATTGTCAAAACTTCTATCTCGATCTTTATATCATCAACATAAGTTCTGACTTTTTCGCCATATCCGCCACTTTCAACATTTTCTTCCATCGTCACAATCAGTTTATGATTCTTTGATATTTCATTTATCATCTCTTCATCAATCGGCTTGACAAATCTTGCATTCACTAACGTGCAGGAAATACCTTTTTCTTTCAACAAATCTCGAATAGTAACAGCTGTTTTCACCATACTTCCTACAGCAAAAAGAGCAATGTCTTTTTCCTCTTCAATTAACTCGCTTTTGCCATATATAATGGGATTACGATGTTCTTTTAATCCATCATATGCTTCACCTCTGGGATAACGAATTGCTATTGGCGCCCCAAACTTAACAGCAAATTTCATCATGTCTGACAATTCCCACTTATTCTTGGGTGCCAAGATATGCATATTCGGTATAGAAGATAAATAAGATAAATCAAAGATGCCCTGATGTGTCTCTCCATCACTTCCAACAAGTCCGGCACGATCTATTGCAAAGACTACCGGCAGATTTTGTATACAAACATCATGAAGTACCTGATCATAAGCTCTTTGTAAAAATGAGGAATAGATTGCCACAATGGGAATTAATCCCCCTGCTGCCAGTCCTGCTGCAAAGGTAACTGCATGTTGCTCAGCGATTCCTACATCAAAAAAACGCTCTGGGAATACATTATGAAATCTCTTCAATCCCGTTCCATCCGGCATAGCTGCAGTGATTGCAACAACTTTCTCATTTCTGTGACCAAGTTTAATCATAACTGTTGAAAAAATATCTGTATAACTAGCATTTAATTTTTTATTTTTCGGTATACCTGTTGCGATATCAAACGGCTCTGCTCCGTGAAATCTTGCCGGATGACGTTCTGCCGGCTCGTATCCTTTTCCCTTTTGGGTGAGAAGATGAACCAGAACAGCTGTTTTACATCTTTTTGCTTCTTTAAAGACTTGTAACATAGCAGGAATATCATGTCCATCAACAGGACCCAGGTACGTGATACCCATATCTTCAAAAAACATTCCTGGAATTACAAGTTGCTTAAAGCTGCTTTTTGTCCTTCTAATCGTCTCTACAATTGTATTTCCATATCTCTTCTTAAGCAGAGACTTATAGATTCCTTCTTTCAGATTTAAATAATTATCTGCCGTACGGATATTATTTAAATATTTACTAACACCACCAACATTCTCAGAAATGGACATATTATTATCATTCAAAACAATAATAAAATTGGTATCCATTCGGGATGAATTATTCAATGCTTCATATGCCATCCCGCCTGTAAGGGAGCCATCGCCAATCACAGAGACTAT
>CAZQTM010000136.1:0-6013 GCA_964595855.1 uncultured Lachnospiraceae bacterium
ATATTGCGTAGTTAATATAGCTAAAGGGGACTAAAGAGATGTCGGGAGCGGATAGCTTTAAAGGAAAAAGAATATGGATATATGGGATAGGGGTTATTGGAAAACGACTGTGTCAGATTTTTGATTGTTTAAAACTACAAGTTGAGGGAATTGTAGTTTCTTCTTCTAAAGATAATATAGACTGTTTCTTGGGAATTCCCATTTATGAATTTAATGAAAGCATGTTTAATGAGGACGATTTGGTTGTTATTACCGTCGAGGGAAATGCTGGAATAGAGATAGAGAAAAAATTGATGCAATATAATATTCAGAATATAAGCATGAATTCAGATTTGCTGAATTCATTGTGGAAAAAATATGAATATCACTTTGATGATAGAACAAAAGGTAAAGAAAAACTTTGTTTGGTTTTAGCGGGATATAAGGATTATCTATGGGAGAATGTTTTTAAAAGATTGAAAGAATATGCTCCGAATGATGTTGAAATATGTTTATGTTCGGCAGGAAAATGTGTAGATAGACTGAAAGAACTAGCGAAAGAGTATAATTGGTCGTATTTATATACAGAAACAAATAGTGTTTCTTTGATTCAGAATATAGGTATCTCCCTTCATCCGAGCTGCAAGTGGATTTATAAGATGGATGAAGATATGTTTGTTACAAAAGGTGTGTTCGAAAATTTATTAATGATATCTGAGGATATTATAAAATCTGGAATGTACGATTTTGGAGTATGCAGTCCAATTATTCCAGTTAATGCAATTGGATATAGGCTTATTTTGGAAAAATATAATCTCCTTGACAGTTTTGAACAACAATTTGGTAAGGCATTAATAGGTGGGAGCCCAAAGAGAGAAATAGAAAAAAATCCAGAAGCAGCGAAGTTTATGTGGAGTAATTACCAAATACCACAGATTGACCAATTAGCAATAGAAATTCAGGAGCAAAATAAATATATTGCGTGTTCAAATCGCTTAAGTATAGGTTTTGTTTTGTTTCAACGAGAATTATGGGAAAATTTGCAAGGCTTTTTGGTGTATGGAAATAGAGATTTGGGTATTGACGAGGAGGATATTATTTCCTTTTGTGTGAACAATTCGAAGATTATGGCTATTGCGTTAAACTCAGTTGTTGGACATTTCGCATTCGGAAAACAGACACAAGAAATGATACAGTTTTATTTAGAAAATAGGGAAAGATTTTGAGGAGTCAATATGGATGAAAAACAAAAAGTCATGATCAAATGGCTTGAAAATGAGACAAAAGGTAAACGTTGGTATACTTATTTCTTGACGTATGATTATAAAAACATAACTATATATGGTGCGGGAGATTTAGGAAAACTATTAATTTGGGAACTTAAGGACAGTGAAGTCAAAGTTAATTCAGTGATTGACCGTCGAGCAAATGAAATTGTGGAGTATGAGTCATTAACGGTGTATGGTCTTGATGAGTTCCTGGAATCTGATATTAAGACGGATGCTATTGTGGTTACTGCTTTGAATGCATACGAAGAAGTTTTAAAGAAAACAGCTGAAAAAAGGATAGATTTACCGGTATTGTTTCTACGAGATATGGTATATGAATTGTAAGGGGTAAAATAAATATGGAAAAATTAGTTAGAGAGAAGAATAATGCGAACGCCCCAATGCTTCATGAAAAAAGGCAGAGTGGTGAATTATATCAATGGAAGGAAGAATATAAAAAAACAAATCTTGCACATTATTACAAGGTGTCAAAGGAGCAGCCACTACATGAAGATTTTAGGCTTATATGCGAGAACGGCTATATCTGCATACAAGAGCGCGAACGATTTGTGTATTTTTTGGATTATATATATTTGCTTGATGAAGTGCGAGGACATCAGTTTGGAAATTTAACACCAGATTATGTTACTTTTATAAAATATGGACTTAACGGTTTGAAAATTGCAGAGGGAGATTCACGTTATATTACTGATTATAATCATACTGTAGAATCTATGGAGATCCTCGTGGATCGTATCATCGAAACTCTTCAAGGGTCTAAAACAGTAGATAAAGAGAGAAAAAAACAGTGGTTTACGAATATGAAATCCTCAGGAGCAAAGCATTTTGATGAAGCTATTCAAAGAGTATTATTTGTCAATCAGATTATGTGGCAAACGGATCACCGATTGATTGGAATAGGTGCTTTAGATGATTACTTGAGCGATTTTTATGATAAAGACATAAAAGAAGGTTATTTAACCAGGGTAGAAACAAAAAATATTTTAAAAGATTTCTTACTGTCGCTACATGATTATTATTGGTTGAAAAGTAATATGTTAATGGGAGACACTGGACAGATCATTGTTTTAGGGAGAACGGGCGATGAAGGAGAGTACATTTATAATGAGTTGACATTAACGATAATCGAGTTGATAAAAGAACTCGCATTACCCGACCCTAAAATATTATTACGAGTAAACAAAAATACTCCAAATGAAGTCTTAGATGCTGCAATAGATTGTATTGCAGCGGGGAATGGAAGTCCGCTATTATCAAATGATGACGCCATTATTCCGAGACTGATAGAATTTGGCATTTCAAAGGAAGATGCTCTTAGATATACAGTTTCGGCGTGTTGGGAGCCATTAATTGGCGGAAAGAGCGTATCGCTAAATAATATGACCACATTAAACTTCATGAGGCCTATGGAGAATTTGATTAAGCGAGATAAGTTAACGCAGATTACATCGTTTGAGCAACTTTTGGAAAGATACGAATTCTATCTTGAAAAAAATTTAAATGCAGTTAAAAGAATTATTGATGGAGCTAAATTTCAATATGACACAGTTATGTCTGTATTCATTGATGGTTGCAAGGAAAAGGATGCTTCACAAGGAGGGGCAAAGTATTTTAATGCTGGAATAACTACTGTTGCGCTTGGAAACCTTGTTGACTCATTGTTAAATATTAAAAAATATGTTTTTGAAGATAAGAAATTATCTTTATTAGATGTGAAAAGAATCATTATAAATGATTATGAAAATAGTGATGATATTTTAGCGAATATAAAACTTGAAAACAGAAGATATGGATTGGACGAAAATGATGTGATAATTCTTACTAAAAAAGTAATTAGTATGGTCAGTAAGTATACAACAGATTATAGAACTCCTTATGGTGGAAGATTAAAATTTGGTTTGAGCGCTCCAACATATGTGGATGCGGCTCAAGGTTCAAATGCTTCATTTGATGGACGAAGGGCCGGAAGTCCATACCTTGTCCATATTTCAAATGATTCTGCTGAATCATATACTCAGGTGCTTAATTTCTCGTCAGCGTTAGATTATGGAGATAATAGATTTAACGGAAATGTTGTGGATTTAATGATAAATCCATTGTTTATTATTAACAACAAGGATAAAATAAAGTACTTAATCATTGGAGCTATTAATCAGGGGTTTTTCCAAATGCAAGCCAATATTGTAAGTAGCAAGATTTTAATTGATGCGATGGAACACCCTGAAAACCATCAGGGCTTGATCGTTCGTGTATGGGGTTTTAGCGCGTATTTTAATGACCTTCCAGATTCTTATAAAAAAGTATTGATTGATAGGGCTCTTGAGAACGAAGAAAGGATGGCAAGATAAATGGATAGTTTGGTTACAAACATTCAAAGATTTTGCCTACATGATGGCCCGGGAATAAGAACTACAATTTTTATGAAGGGGTGTACCCTGCATTGTCCGTGGTGTTCAAATCCGGAGAATATTGAGTACAAGAAGGAGAAATATTATAGAGATGGCGTCGAGGGCTTTTATGGGAGATATTATACCTCTGAGGAACTGGTTTGTGAACTCTTGAAGGACAAAGCATACTGGAATAATGGTGGGGGTGTTACTTTCTCGGGTGGAGAAGCGTTGTCACATATTGAATATTTAGAACCGGTTTTTGGATTACTAAAAAATAATGGCGTCAATATTGCAATTGAAACTGCATTATTTGTAAGTGAGAAGGCAATACAAATTGCTCTGCCATACATAGATTATTTTATAATAGATATCAAAATTTTGGATCAAGATCAATGTAAGGTGGTTCTTGGTGGAGACACAGAACTATATTTTTCGAATTTAGATTATATATGCAGCAGAATTAAACATGATAATATCGTATTTCGAATACCCTGCTCGCAAGAATATACACTTACGCAAAACAATGTTGATCGTATTTTGAAAGTAATTTCAAGGTACAAAGACGTAAAAATTGAGCTATTCACACTTCATAAACTGGGCCAGTCAAAATATGATAGTTTAGGTAAGGAATACGATTTTTTGATTGATGAGTCTGAAGAACAAAGAATGCAGGAATTCTATTACATTCTAAGAAACAAAGGATTAAATGTAACAATTAATCAAATTTGATAGGAGATAGAAAAATGAGATCATTTGAGAATAAAAATATTGTTATATGGGGTGTTGGTCCGTTGCAAGTGGATATAGAGGCAATATATCATTTGGAACATATTGTGGCGTACATTGATAATGGTGTTGAAGAAAAAGATTTAATTAATGTTAAAAGCGAGCAAATCATTTCGCCAGAAAATATAAGTAATATAAAAGCAACGGAATTGTTTTTTGTTTTATGTACCAAAGATGTTGACTATGCAATCAGAACTTTAACTAAACTAGGATACACTAGAACAAATTATGTACTTGGAGAAGAGTTATTAACAAATAAAGAAATATTTGACGGGTTCAAATTACTAGATGTTACGATATATGGTGCAGGAAATACATACTTATACTGGAAGAGAGAACTAGAATCTTGTGAAATTGATATAAGAAGATTTGCCGTAACAAAGAAAAGTTTTGATTCTTTTGATGGTAAGCCTGTTATAGATATAGATGAGTTAAAATTATTAAAAGGAAAAACCAGAATAATTGTTTCGAGTATTTATTATAAAGAAATATTTGAAAGTTTGATAAATGCCGGTTTTGTTCCAGGTTACGATTTTCTGCAGTTAGATACATTTCGTGCATTATATCATTTGACTGAAAATATAAATAGCAATTATAAATTTATAAATCGGAGTAAATGTAATCGTAAATTACTGGTGGTTTTAAGTGGCTATAAGGAGTTTGTATGGGATAGCGTGTTTGGACGATTAGAAGCATATCTGCCAATTGATTTTGATGTATGTATTGTAACAAGTGGAAAAGAAGATGAAACCATGAAAAACATGTGTGTGAAAAATCAGTGGTCTTATTTGTCTACAGAAATTAACAATGTATCGCTAGTTACCAATTTGGCAATATCATTACATCCGGATGCAGAATTTATTTACAAGATGGATGAAGATATCTTTATTACTGAAGGTACATTTGATGAAATGATGAATACTTACGACAAAGTAGAAAGAGAAAGCGACTATGAAGTTGGATTTGTTACACCGATAATTCCTGTTAATGGATATGGTTATGCAAGAATCTTAGATATATTGAGTATTCGAAATGAATGGGAAAATAGATTTGGAGAAATGAAAATCACGGATTGTTATAAACATCATATGACTATTCATGATGATCCATCAGCTGCAGAGTTTTTGTGGGGAAAAGATAATACAGTGATGAAAAGTATTGATGATATTCAACATATGCTAATGCAAAGAAAGTTTTCGTATTCGATATGTCCGGTTCGGTATAGTATAGGATTAATTCTTTTTAGCAAAGATAACTGGCTTAGAATGGGAATGTTTCCAGTAAAAAGTTACGAGAACATGGGGTCTGATGAAAAACGAATCTGTGAATTTTGCATGATGGAAGGGCGGGCAATGGTAGTGTCAGAAAACTGCATTGTTGGACATTTGTCGTATGGACCACAACATGCAGTCATGGAAAAATATTATTATAGTAATAAAGAAATGTTTGATGTAAGGGAAGTGTAGAAATGAATATGCTATTTAATGCTGCAATAATCATTGAAAATGAAATGTTTTTTTCGGCGAAAAATTATAACGGATTATTTAAAATGAATGTGGATACAGGTGC
>CAZQTM010000137.1:0-5925 GCA_964595855.1 uncultured Lachnospiraceae bacterium
CTAACCACATTCGTAATTAGTACACTCCTTGGCGGAAGTAAAATATTACTAATAGGAAATGTCATTGAAGAACAGTTTACACAAGCCAGCAACTGGAATCTTGGCAGTGGACTTTCTATCGTATTAATGCTCTTTATCATTGTGAACATGATTGTTACATCATTTTTTGATAAATATGGAGAGGGGGCTATTCTCTGATGTCAAAATTATGTAAAAGAATATATATTACTCTTATATTTATATTTTTGTATGCACCAATTGCGACACTTATTATTCTCTCTTTTAATGCAAGTAAAACCAGAGCAAAATGGGGCGGATTTACATTCAAATGGTACGCTTCTTTATTCAGGAATCAGAATATTATGGAAGCACTATATACCACTCTTTTGATAGCATTCATTTCTTCATTAGTTGCTACATTGATTGGAACGATTGCATGTATAGCAATGAATAAAATGAAACGCAAATCCCGTACAATTTTACTTGGAATAACAAATATACCAATGTTAAATGCTGATATTGTTACCGGAATTTCACTTATGCTTTTGTTCTTAAGTTTTGGATTGCGATTTGGTTTTGGTACGATACTACTGTCGCACATTACCTTTAATATTCCTTATGTAATATTAAGTGTAATGCCTCGTATGAAAAACATTAATAATAGTACCTTTGAAGCCGCCCTTGATCTTGGTGCTTCCCCCCTGTATGCTTTTTTTAAAGTAATTCTTCCAGATCTGTTACCAGGTATACTTTCTGGATTCTTATTGTCATTTACAATGTCTTTAGATGATTTTATTATTACGCATTTTACAAAGGGTCCTGGTATTGATACACTTTCTACCAAAATATATACAGAAGTGAAAAAAGGAATTAAACCTGAAATGTATGCTTTATCTACGATAATTTTTATCACTGTTCTATTCCTTCTGATTCTGGTCAACAGACCAACGAAAAAGGAAGATGAAATATTAATACATTAATGAGGAGGATTATATGAAGAAGAAAGTTTTATTAGCTCTACTCTTATTAACGTTTTCTTTTCTATTTACTGCATGTGGTAATGCAGGTGGAGAAAAAGTATACGTTTACAACTGGGGAGAATATATTGATCCCGATACCATTACTATGTTTGAAAAAGAAACAGGTATTAAAGTAGTTTATGATGAGTTTGAAACAAATGAAATTATGTATCCCAAGGTTGAATCCGGAGCTTCATCATATGATGTTATCTGTCCATCTGATTATATGATTCAAAAAATGATAGAAAATAATTTACTTGCAGAAATTAATTGGGATAATGTACCAAATGCTAAAGCTAATATTGGTAAACAATATTATGATCAGGCAAAAAGCTTTGATCCTAAGAATCAATATTCTGTACCCTATTGTTTTGGTACCGTTGGTATTCTTTATAATAAAACCATGGTAACAGAACCTGTCGATAGCTGGTCTATTCTTTGGGATGAAAAATACAAAGATAGTATTTTAATGCAGGATTCTGTCCGCGATGCATTTATGGTGGCATTAAAAAAGAACGGTTATTCAATGAATACTCTTGATACTAAAGAATTAGAAAATGCAAAAAATGATTTGATTGCACAAAAAGATTTGGTTCAGGCTTATGTTGTTGACCAGGTACGTGATAAAATGATTGGCAATGAAGCTGCACTTGGTGTTATTTACTCTGGAGAAGCCATTTTTACTCAACGTGAAAATGAGAATCTTGAATATGTAATACCAAAAGAAGGGACCAATGTTTGGATTGATTGCTGGGTAATTCCTAAAAATTGTCAGAGTAAAAATAATGCTGAAAAATTCATTGATTTTATGTGTAGAGCAGATATTGCATTGAAAAATTTCGAGTATATCACATATTCAACGCCAAATGATGCGGCTCGTGAATTACTGGATGATGATAAATTAAAAAATTCTCCGATTGCGTTTCCAGACCTGACGCAGTATAACAATCTTGAAACCTTTACGTATCTTGGTGATGATGGCGATTCTCTCTATAACTCATTATGGGAAGAAATTAAATCAAAATAATCACACATTAAGAAAGAGCCTAAATAAGGCTCTTTCTTAATGTCTAATTATTGAAATTAACTGTATACTTTATGATTGTTCTTCACATCCGCATGTTCTTGGTTCATATTGTGAATAAGGCCTTTGTTCTTGCCTTGGTGACATGCCAGAACATGGTGGATCTGGTCTTGGCGGCATACATGGGAATGGTGGTTCAGGCCTTACATTACCGCATTCCATTTCTTCACGGCAATCTCCTTTATTACCATTACAGCATAAAAGGATAAGTATTAAAATCCAACAACAACTCATATAATCTCCCATCTTATTGCTAAAGCATAAGATTATTTTCTTTGTAATAAGATATGATATTATATTTCATTTGTTACCAATTGATTGAAATACTGCTCACATATCGCAATAGTATCATCAATTTTTTCTGGTCTGTCCAACTCATGTCTACATGGTAATATATTCTTTTTTATAAAATGATAGGTCTCCTTTTCACCCTTCATTTCCATCATTTTAAGAAACATTTCTAACATAACTTTCGTCTTTCTATGTAAAGGGGCTGGGTCTTTTCCAGATTGATAGTACTTCCATGGACTGCTACATTTATAATTTTCTTTATCATAGACCTTACATGCCGCTACTCTGTCCATAAGCATTTCCACAATATATCTTGTTGGCATTGGTACTGGAGCCATACCTCCCTTTACATACCGCGTACTGTAATCAATCCAGTATTCATAGTGATGCTTGTTTCTACCCTTATGATGCAACCATGCACTGGAATATCCAATGTCTTCCCTTTCTGCATTATTAGGACTTCTATCCCCTTGGAAATACTTTGCCCCAACGATAAACTCATTAGGACTATATTTTGATAAATCATGGCATAGACCTTGTGTATATAACCCTACTGCAAAGCATCCTCTCATCACTAAATATTTATGATAAGTAATTGTTTTAAAATGTTTCCAATAATGCATTTCTATTCTCCAATTAATATTTTTATACTTCTCTCGTTAACAATGATCTTTTTTTGATCCTTTATCCTTGTTTTCTCACTTATATCTTTATTTGTATCCATTACTAAATACCAATTTTTTTCTTTCGGTAACTTCGGTAATCCAAACTCATGACTTGCCCAATGCATATTAAAGGCGATATAGATAAAGTTGTCATCATTACCAGAATATTCTTTTGCATAAAGACCACAGTATAACATTGCGAAGTGTCTTGTAAGATCATCAGCATCTAATTTCCATGCTTCATCACCATGATATGATAGGTCCGGATACCCGCATTCCATACAATCTGTCATTTGAAAACGTTCCAACATATGCAGGATTGGATGAGACTTACGAAAAGCAATTAATTCTTTAACAAAGTGATATATTTCATTGTTTTTGTCCAGATCATCCCAATTAAGCCATGTTATTTTATTATCCTGGCAATAGGGATTATTATTACCTTCCTGTGAATTACCAAATTCATCTCCACTTAGTATTAATGGAGTTGATTGTGACAATAAATTAAAGATACATGCATTTTTCATTTGCTTTATTCTCAAATCAAGAATATTTTTCTTTCTTGTTTTTCCTTCAAAGCCACAATTCCATGAACAATTGTAAGGATTCCCATCCATATTATGTTCGCCATTTATATCATTATGTTTTCTATCGTAACTTACAAGATCCGCGAGTGTAAATCCATTACAATGTGTTATATAATGAACAATTCCGTTTTTTTGTGAATCATTTTTTAGATGATACAATACTTTTGATATCATACCTTCATCACTCTTTAAAAATTTACGGACATCATGCATAAAATTGTCATCTGAAACAGCTATATTTTTATAACTCGGTAATTCGTTATTTTTATAAATATCATTTACAGGGAAATCATAATATATTAATTTTGTGTTTGATAACATAGGTTCTGTCCCTAATAATGCTGTTGGGATTTTAGTCCCCATTAAATGAGCACCGTCTATATGATATTCATAAACCCAGTATTTCAGAACTTCCAAGATATATGATTGCGTTATATTTTCTGGAAAATAGAATTGCATAATTAATTCAATACCATTTTTATGTAGTTGCTTTACCATATTTTTAAATGAAACAGTACAATCATTCTCAGCTTTCTTGCAATAACTATATTTAGGAGCAAAATAATATGCTTTCTTATATCCCCAATAATTCATTTTAGGATTATTATCCGAAAAATAATCTAACGAATCCAAATTGTTTGTTATTTCTTCCATCTCTAAAAACTCATAGCATGGCATAACTTCAATCGTATTAATCCCAAGTTCTTTCATATATGGAATTTTTTCTACGATACCTTCAAAGGTACCCGGGTCTTTTACATCACTTGAAAAATGCATAGTAAATCCACGGACATGTAAAAGATAAAAAATAGAATCTTTGTATTCAAACATTAATGGTCTGTCATCTTCCCAGTCGAAAACTTGATTTATGAATCCTGCTTTTAAGTTATTAGGAAAGTTACCCCACTCTTCATTACCCCATACAATTTTCGCATATGGATCTGTAAATACTTTGTCGCCTATAAAAAAATTATATTCATAGTTATGAGGATTAATCGGTGCAACTTTTATGCAATAAATGTTACCAATTTTATGCTCTTTTTTAAATGGTATCCTGATTTCCTCTTTTGTATTTTTTTCATATAGTACGATGCCGCAAATATTTACTGTATTCAGTACAACAGCAAAATTAATCTCATTATTTGATAGCGGCGTGGCACCTAATGGATACGGATTACCTAGTAGAATTTCAAACTGATTCGACATATGCGACCTCACTTTCCATAAACTAATTAATATTTTATCATAAATTGTAATCTTGTACTATTGCTATTTGGCAATATAGTCGGTAAAATGATTGCATAATAATTTTATGGAGGTGAATTATGGAGAACGAAAATAATTTTGATGATGAAGACATGACGGTTGACTTAACACTGGAAGACGATACTACTGTTACATGCAAAATTGTGACAATATTAACGGTTGATGGGAAAGATTATATTGCACTCTTACCACAACAGGAATCAAAGAATGATGAAGATGAAGATGAAGTCTGGTTTTATGAATACAGCGAAAATCCAAATGACCCAAATGAAGATCCCTTATTAACATATATTGAGGATGATGATGTATATGAAGCTGTCACTGATGCTTTTGATGAGTTCTTAGATAATTGTGATTTTGATGATATGTAATAAGAAATGTGGGTATTGGGGAATTTAAAATTTCTAAATACCCATTTTTATTATTTTGTGTAGGAATCTGGACGGCATATGAATAGAATCATTGTTTCCGTGAACATAAAGAATTGTTAATTCTTCCTTAGCCCTTGTCATACCAACATAAAACATTCTACGTTCCTCTTCTATTTCCTGCTTTCCATGGCTTCTTTTGTGTGGAATAATACCTTCATTACAATCGGGTATATAAACATTTCTGTATTCCAGTCCTTTAGCTGAATGAAAGGTCATAATATTCACCCCATCTTTTATCCTATCATTATTTTTATCATATTTTAGTTGATTTTCTAATAGCTCCATTTTATTCATATGACTAATCAGTTCCTCTAATGATCCAAATAAATTCATTTTATCCTGTATGATTGTAATCTCCTGTTTATAGTTATCCACCGATACATGATTTCTGTATGATAAATCTTCTAGATAATCATCATATCCAATTGCCTTTCTAATATAGTTAACCTTTGAAAATAAATTCATCTCCTTCATCCTTTTCATATCATAATCTAATTTTTGGATAATTGGAATCATATACGTTTTTTCTTTGTAAAAACTCAATAAGCCTTCAATGGTAATTGTATCATTTATAAAAGCATT
>CAZQTM010000138.1:0-5877 GCA_964595855.1 uncultured Lachnospiraceae bacterium
AGAATGGCTGTTTAGCAGATATCATTCCAACATTGATTGAAGTTATGGGAATGAAGCAACCAGAAGAGATGACGGGAAAATCTTTACTCATTAAGAAATAAATAATTTTGCGGGGGAAGCATTTCCCCCGTGTTTTATGCGCGGACAATGAGCCAAGTGTCAAGTTTATTTGAACATTTGGCGAATGTCGCGACAATCGAGTAGGGATCTACTCGATTATAATATGAAAACATTACGGAAGAAATTTTAGCGGGTAGAATATATGTTAGGAACAATTGTAAATACGATTGCCGTTATCGTGGGTGCATTGGTAGGGTTATTATTAAAAAAAGGATTACCTGACCAACTCGCAGATGCCTTGATGAAAGGTCTTGGACTTTGCACCTTATACCTTGGAATCAGTGGCTCATTAAAAGGTGAAAATTCTTTGATTCTTATTATCTCAATTGTAATCGGAGCCCTTATTGGTGAAGGCTTAAAACTGGAAGACAAGATAGGTTCGTTTGGTAATTGGATAGAAAAAAAATTTAAGAAAGATGGTCAGACAACTTCCATTGCACAGGGATTTGTTACATCCAGCCTTGTTTTTTGTGTAGGAGCTATGGCAATAGTCGGATCACTTCAAAGTGGTCTTCAGGGAAATTATGAGATGCTGTTTAATAAGTCGATGTTAGATTTTGTTGCAGCCATTATTTTCGCATCCACGCTTGGAGTTGGAGTAGTATTTGCAGCGGGCTTTGTGTTCGTATATCAAGGAGCAATCACATTACTTGCAAGGTGGATTGCACCGTTTCTTTCAGATAATACCATTGCAGAGATGACCTGTGTGGGCTCTGTACTAATTATTGGTTTAGCGCTAAATATGTTAGGCATAACAAAATTAAAAATTATGAATTATGTACCGGCAGTTTTTGTTCCAATAATCATTTGCCAGTTCATGTAACAGAAGGTGGATTTTATATCCGCCTTTTTTCATATGCGCGGACAATGAGCCAAGTATCAAGTTTATTTGAACATTTGGCGAATGTCGCGACAATCGAGTAGGGACCTACTCGATTAATTTATTCTATAATAATGTTTATTTGTCTTCTAACGGGGCAAACTGTTGTTAGAATATTTTAGTCAGGAGGCAAATAAATTGAAGGAATACTTAACAATAACAGAGGTTCATGCAAGAGAAATTCTTGATTCAAGAGGAAATCCTACAGTCGAAGTGGAGGTCGTAATTGAAGATAGTGTTTTAGGACGTGCTCAGGTTCCATCAGGGGCAAGTACGGGAAAATTTGAAGCAGTTGAACTTCGTGACAAAGAATCAAGATATGGTGGAAATGGTGTTCAACGTGCGGTGAGAAATGTAAACGAAACATTACGAGAAGCTATTTTAGGGAAAAATGCTTTAGATCAGGCATACATTGATTATCTTCTTATTAAAGCAGATGGATCTGAAAATAAAGGTAATCTTGGTGCCAATGCTACTTTAGGAGTTTCTATGGCTGTTGCAAGAGCAGCTTCCCATGCATTAGCATTACCTTTATATCAGTATCTTGGCGGAATTCATGCAAAAAGATTGCCGGTTCCTATGATGAACATTTTAAATGGCGGAAAACATGCAGACAACACAGTAGATTTGCAGGAATTTATGATAATGCCTGTTGAGGCAGAAAATTTTACAGAGGCTCTTAGAATTTGTACTGAAATTTACCATACGTTGAAACGACTCTGCAAAAAAAGAGAACTTTCTACAGCAGTTGGAGATGAGGGTGGATTTGCACCTGATTTAAAGGATTCAAAGGATGTTCTTGGACTAATTATAGAAGCTGTAGAAGAAAGTGGATATAAACCGGGAAAAGATATCAGAATTGCAATTGATGCAGCTGCAAGTGAATTATGTGATAAAGAAACGGGTAAGTACTATTTCCCAGGTGAAAGCAAGATGTCAGGCAAGGAGATTTATAGAACGACTGACGAAATGATAGCATATTATGAGAATCTGGTTAAGACATTCCCAATTGCTTCAATCGAAGATGGTTTAGACGAGGAAGATTTTGATGGATGGCAGAAATTTACAAATATTCTGGGCGATAAGATTCAACTGGTGGGCGATGATTTATTTGTGACTAATGTAAAAAGACTTAAAAAGGGTATCAGTATGAAAGCTGGTAATGCCATATTAATTAAGATTAACCAGATTGGTACGTTAACAGAGACATTTGAAGCAATTGAGATGGCACATAAAAATGGCTTTAAGACAGTAATTTCTCATCGTTCAGGGGAAACAGAAGATACCTTTATTGCAGATATTGCAGTAGCAGTAAATTCGGGTGAAATAAAGACAGGTGCTCCGTGCAGAACAGAACGTGTTGCAAAATATAATCGATTACTCCGAATTGAGGAGGAATTGGGTACTGTTTCCTGCTATAAAAATCCATTTGAGTAAAAATTGTAGTTGAAATATTTCGTACATTATGGTAGACTTTACCTTGCATGAAATTAGGAGGTACCATAAATGGAAATCTTAAGAATTATCTTAACAGTTGTCTTTATAATAATAAGTATTATTTTATCTGTAATTGTACTGATGCAAGAGGGAAAAGCAGCAGGACTTGGAGCAATTAGCGGTGCTGCCGAAAGTTACTGGGGTAAGAATAAGGGACGTTCCATGGAAGGTGCTTTGGTAAAAACAACAAAATATCTTACCATTGCTTTTATTGTGATAGCAGCAATTTTAAATATTAATCGTTTTTAATGAATAATTTTTAATTGATGTTTAGCACCCTTGTATTTATGCAAGGGTGCTTTTTTTCCTTTAAGATAGGAGTTGTAGAATGAAAAAATCTTTTGAAGATAGAAAAAAAATAGTTTTAGATTTAATGAGTGATGAATATTATGTTCCAATGAAAGAAAAAGAACTCGCAATTCTTTTGCAGGTTGATCCAGAAGAAAGAGGAGAACTGACTGATGTTTTGCAGGGACTTATGGATTCCCATAAGATTCAGATTACAAAACGTGGTAGATATATGCTTTTCGATGAAAACGATAAAAAAGATGGAAAAAATGAAAAAGATAACGAACTTTTAACAGGTACTTTTATCAGCCATCAGAAAGGATTTGGTTTTGTTGAGATAGACGGAAGGGAAGATGATTTATTTATTCCGGAGTCTAAAGTGAATGGTGCTTATCATTTAGACACAGTTCAAGTTAGGCTATTATCACAAACATCAGGAAAAAGACAGGAAGCAGAAATTGTTTCTGTAATTGAAAGAGGAACGACACAAATTGTCGGGACATATCAGAAAAATAAATCTTTCGGTTTCGTTGTTCCGGATAATCACAAATTAGCATCTGATATTTATATACCAAGTGAAAAAAGTAAGGGTGCAGTTGATGGTCATAAAGTAGTGGTTGAATTAATTTCTTATGGTAATGAGAATAAGAATCCTGAAGGAAAAGTTATAGAGATTCTAGGTCATATCAATGATCCGGGAGTAGATATTATCTCTATTGTCAAAGCATTTGGTATTCCAAGTGAATTTCCAGAGAAAGTTATGAATCAGGTAGAACGTACCAATGATTCCGTCATTGAGGCAGATATCGCTGGAAGAGAGGACCTTCGTGACGTCATGATGGTTACTATAGATGGAGAGGACGCAAAAGACTTAGATGACGCAGTATCATTGACCATGGATGGTGATAACTATTGTCTTGGTGTTCATATTGCCGATGTAAGTAACTATGTACAGGAGAATTCCGCACTGGACCGTGAGGCAAAACTGAGAGGCACAAGCGTTTATTTAGTCGATCGGGTAATTCCAATGCTTCCGCACAAACTATCAAATGGAATTTGTTCTTTAAATCAGGGAGAAAACAGGTTAGCTTTAAGCTGTATTATAACTGTTAACCCTGAGGGAAAAGTAATAGATTACCGTATTGTAGAAACCGTTATATGTGTTGATCGACGGATGACATATACTTCTGTGAAAAAGATCCTTGAGGATAAAGACGAGGAAGAGTGCAATAAATATAAAGAGTTTGTTCCTATGTTTGAAAAGATGGCCGAACTTGCTGCAATCCTTAGGAAAAATCGAAAAAAGAGAGGCTCTATTGATTTTGATTTTCCAGAGACGAAAATTTTATTAGATGCTGAGGGTCATCCGATTCAGATAAAGCCATATGAACGCAATACGGCAACAAAATTGATTGAAGAATTTATGCTGCTTGCAAATGAAACAGTTGCTCAGCATTTTTACTGGCTTGAGATACCATTTGTATATCGTACCCATGATATACCGGATCCTGAAAAGATTATGAAGCTGGCAACCTTTATTCAGAATTTTGGATACACCATTAAGATGAATAAAGATGAAATTCATCCAAAGGAAATACAGAAATTATTAGGTAAGATTGAAGGGACTTTGCAAGAAGACCTAATTAGCAGATTAGCACTGCGAAGTATGAAAAAGGCAAAATATACAATAGAATGCAGTGGACATTTTGGATTAGCATGTCAGTATTACTGTCATTTCACTTCTCCTATTAGAAGATACCCGGATTTACAGATTCATCGTATTATTAAGGACTATCTTCGTGGCAGAATGAAAAAAGATAAAAAAGACCATTACGAAAATATTTTGCCGGAAGTTGCCATGCAGTCTTCCAAAACGGAACGTCGGGCTGACGAAGCAGAGAGAGAAACAGATAAGTTAAAGAAAACAGAATTTATGGGAAGCCATATTGGAGAAACCTTTGAGGGGATTGTATCAGGTATTACTGAGTGGGGAATTTATGTAGAACTCCCGGATACAATAGAAGGCATGGTTCATGTATCGAAACTCCCAGGAGATTTCTATGTATATGATCAGAATAATTATGAAATGGTTGGAAGTAAAACAGGCAGAAAATTTGAATTGGGGCAGAAAGTAAAGATATGTGTGGATGGTGTCGATAAACAATTAAGGAGTATCGATTTTTCCCTTTTACTGGAGGAATAAGTTATGGCAAAAGAAGCAATGAAATTAGTTGCAAATAATAAAAAGGCATACCACGATTACTTCGTAGATGAAAAGTATGAGGCAGGTCTTTCCCTTCATGGTACAGAAGTAAAGTCACTTCGACTTGGAAAGTGCAGTATAAAAGAAGCTTTTATCAGAATCGAAAATGGTGAGGTCTATGTATATGGCATGCACATCAGCCCATATGAAAAGGGTAACATTTTTAACAAAGATCCACTTAGAGTAAGAAAATTATTACTTCATAATTATGAAATTGATAAGCTTTTCGGCAAAATCAAGGAAAAAGGATTTACAATTGTTCCATTACAGGTTTATTTCAGAGATGGCAAAGCAAAAATTGAGATTGGACTTTGCCAAGGTAAGAAATTATATGATAAACGTCAGGATATTGCTAAGAAGGATCAGCGTAGAGAAGCGGAAAAGGAATTCAAGGTGAAAAATCTATAACAATATCTACAGAAATGTTTTTACCAATAAGAAAGGGATTGACCTTTTTCATACATTGTAATAAAATAATCAAACACTGATTAATTAAGGGCCAGTCAAGGTTTCGACGGGGTTTTTGAAACTGGAGAAGCAAGCCGTTGCGACACGTTAATCGCAAAATTAAATTTAAACGCTAACAATAATAAATTAGCTTACGCTGCCTAACTGCAGCGTTGTCTTACCTTTTGCACCTACACAATTGGATAAGGCATCGACTTTGTAGGAAACGACATATACAAAGCTTTGAGTATGTGTACGTAACATGAAGCTACTGAATGCATACGGGTGTTAATCACTGTGTGCAGGAGGGAATGTTAATCGATTAACTAAGCTTGTAGAAGTACAGGGGATGGGGCTTCGGACACGGGTTCGACTCCCGTCT
>CAZQTM010000139.1:0-5860 GCA_964595855.1 uncultured Lachnospiraceae bacterium
ATCAATGTTTTCAGCAAGAGGTGAGAACACAGAAATAAAATCCTGTCCACCTAAGAAGCCATAAGCACCCTTTCCTGCATCTGACAAAGTCATCATAGCTGTTTTATTGTTAACATAATCTAAAGTTTCTTCTGACATTTTTGTCATAACATCTGTATCACAGCAAAGTACTTTCATAATCTTTCCAGCTAACTCTTTATCAGAGCAGTTCTGCAACGCGCATAACCATGTACCACCCCAGTAGTATGTTGAGGGTCCCTGGCACATAGCCCAATCACCATATGTACCTTCACCTACAGATTCACCACCGCAGTTGGCTTTGATTGTCCAATGTAAGAACCATGTACATCCAAAATAAGAGAATACTTCATCCGTTGAAGGACCAGTATTCCATTCTTCTGTCCAGCATGATGTCTTGCATGATAAATCTTCCTGCTCTAAAGCATATTCAACGTCAAGCATTTTATCAAGAGAATCATCATAAACGAAGCTTTTGTTTTCATCAACCCATGGTGATGATTTGTTTGACCAGAATACGTTCTGAACATCATCGTTTGAAGAAAGTATCTTTGTTGCACCGCAAGATTTTTCTTTAATTGTTCTAGCTGTGTCAAGGAATGTATCCCAATCTTTTACATATTCCTGTACTTTTGCAGGATCAGATGTACCTAAGTATTTTTCAGCTAAGCTTCTTCTGTACATATATGACCCAGGACATGCCTGCCATGAAACACCTTTTATCTGATTATTTCTCTGATCTGTTGCAATTGTAAGTGTGTAAGGATACATTTCAGCTAAATCAACATCTGTAAGACCAAGGTCTGTAACAGGTAACGTGTAATCGCTGTTTGTGTATTTCATTATGTATCCAGCTTCTGTAGCCATCATATCAGGATATTCTTCTGCATCCGGTGTTGCCAATAAGGAATCGATTTTTTCCTGATAAATATATCCATCACCGATGTTTACATATACCACTCTGTCTTTGATTTCAGGGTATTTTTCGTAAACATACTCCAATCTGTCTCCAAGTTCTGTGTTCCATGAATAAATGTAGAAAGGGTCTTCTACTGTTACTGTTTTATCCTCTGTAGTAGTTACATCATCTGTTGTTACCGTGTTACCACATCCTACTAATAAAGCAGAAACCATTGCAACGATAAGTAATTCGATGATTAACTTTCTTTTCATAATAAAACCTCTACTTTCTAAAATAACTAATTAACTAGGGAAATATTTTTCTACTGACTTTCCCATGATTAGATTACCCTCTATTACTACGTGCTCAATTACCGCACTCTTTGGTTTTTCTATCAGATTAATCAGATTCTCTGCAGCCACCCTTCCAATCATCCTTGTATTTTGATGTATTGTAGTTAACCGGGGTTCGATTTGTGCAGCTATATTAATTCCGTCAAATCCAGCTATTGAAATATCTTTGGGAATATTAAGTCCTCTTGCTTTTATTTCATTCATTCCGCCTATTGCAGCGAAATCATCTGGATATAATATGCAAGTCGGTCTGTCTTTCATATCTAATAATTCAGCTGTTTTCTTTGAAGCATTTGGAATATCTCTGTACTTACCTTTAATGATAAAGTTATCGCGTAAATCAAGTCCAAGTTCTTCTGCTGTATTGTAAAAGCTTTTTAATCTCGCTTCTGTCACTGCTGAATTCTGTCCATATATATATGCAATCTTCCTATGTCCCAAACTATAAACATAAGACAGTAAATCATGCATACCTTTTTCGTTATCAGAAATAACTGATAATTTGTTATTAAACAAATGATCAATGGTTACAACTGGAATATCACTCTGTATCAGTTCTTGTACTCCACTTTCTATAAAATTGACACAGGCTATCAGAACTCCATCTACACCACGGTATCTACTATGTTCCAGATATGACATTTTATTATTTCTTCCTTTATTACAGTTAATAAAAGTAATATCATATCCCTTTGCCTCAACTGTTATCTTAAAGCTGTCTAAAATGTTTGAAAAATAATCATGTGTCAGTCCACTTTTTGGAATTTCATCTACAAACAAAACACCAATATTATAACTCCTGTTGGTCTTAAGAGCTCTCGCTGAAGAATTAGGAAAATACCCCATATCTTTGGCAACTTGTCTAATATGTAACTTTGTCTCTACTCCAATATCCTTATGGTCATTGAGAGCTTTACTTACTGTCGCTACGGAGACGCCACACGCAGCTGAAATATCCTTCATTGATACCATTTGTATCTCCTCTTTAATATGAAATGACTAAGTGCTCTCTAATATAATGTTTATAGTGTAACATTTCATATAAGGGTTTCATTTACTCAATCGTATTCGTAAGTTAAATGTATTACACTTTTTCTATTAGTGCAATCATTTTTGCGTATTTTACTTGCTTTTTTGGGAAATTTCTTCTATACTTTTATTATTACTTAATCGTTTTCGTAAGTATAAGTTTTTTACTAATTAATAAAAAATAATATATAAATGGAGACTACATTATGAAATTTGGATTTTTTGATGATTCCCAAAAAGAGTATGTTATTACATCCCCAAAGACCCCTTTGCCATGGATCAACTATTTGGGATGCGAGAATTTCTTCTCACTTATTTCCAACACGGGAGGCGGCTACAGTTTCTATAAAGATGCTAAATTGCTTCGCCTAACAAGATATCGTTATAATAATGTTCCTTATGATAATAATGGACGTTATTTCTATATTAAAGAGAACGATACCGTATGGAATCCCGGCTGGCAGCCAACACAAACCGAACTTGATTCCTATGCATGCCGACATGGTCTTGGTTATACCATCCTTGAAAGCAGCAAAAATGATCTTGCAGCAACCGTAACTTCTTTTGTTCCAATCGGTGATAACTGCGAAATCAACAAGGTTACTTTGAAAAACAACAGCAAAGAAAATAAACAGGTTTCTCTTTTCTCTTACATAGAGTTCTGCTTATGGAATGCTGTAGATGATATGACTAACTTCCAGCGTAATTTAAATATCGGTGAAGTAGAACTTGAACCATCTGTTATTTATCATAAGACTGAATATCGTGAACGACGTAATCATTATGCTGTATATGCCGTAAATGCTCCAGTAGCAGGATTTGATACAGACCGTGATTCTTTCCTTGGTGCTTACAGAAGTCCATCTAATCCTGAAGCTGTAGAAAATGGTGCTTCCAAGAATTCCGTAGCAAGTGGCTGGTCACCTGTTGGTTCTTTCCAGTTAAAAGCTGACTTAAAACCAGGTGAAGAAGTAACATACTCCTTTATTCTAGGATACATCGAAAACCCATATGAAAACAAATGGGAATCTCATAATATTATCAATAAAAAACCTGCTCATGCAATGCTTGACAGATATAAAACAAATGATCAGGTTGATTCAGCATTTAAAGCATTAAATGAGTATTGGAACAAATTACTTTCAAAATATACTCTTGAAGCAGAAGACGATAAATTATGTCGTATGGTTAACATCTGGAATCAGTATCAGTGTATGGTAACCTTTAATATGTCACGATCCGCTTCCTATTATGAATCTGGTACCGGACGTGGAATGGGCTTTAGAGATTCCTGTCAGGATTTACTTGGATTTGTACATTTAATTCCTAAATCTGCAAGAGAACGTATTATTGATATTGCCTCAACACAGTTTGAAGATGGTAGTGCTTATCATCAGTATCAGCCACTTACCAAAAAAGGAAATCTGGACATCGGTAGTGGATTTAATGATGATCCATTATGGCTGATTGCCGGTACTTCTGCATATATCCGTGAAACAGGTGATTATAGTATCTTAAATGAAATGGTACCTTTTGATAACAAAGAAGACCTGGCACAACCACTGATGGAACATTTACGTCGTTCCTTTACTTTCTTTGATAAGAACAAGGGTCCTCACAAGTTACCTCTTATCGGTCGTGCTGACTGGAATGATTGTTTGAACCTGAACTGTTTCTCAGAAACACCAGGTGAATCCTTCCAGACATTTGGACCATCTGAAGGTCCCGTTGCAGAATCTGTTTTTATAGCCGGTATGTATGTTAAATATGGTAATGAATATGCTACAATCTGTGAAAAAATGGGATTAGCTGATGAAGCCAAATCTGTAAAAGAAAAAGTAGCTGATATGTATAAAGCTGTAACAACAGCCGGCTGGGACGGAGAATGGTTCGTTCGTGCCTATGATGCTAACAGTGATATCATTGGTTCTCATGCTTGTAAAGAAGGTCAGATCTTTATTGAGCCACAGGGAATGTGTGTAATGGCTGGTATTGGTGTTGAAGAAAAATTGGCCGAAAAAGCTCTTGATTCTGTAAAAGAAAAACTGGATACCAAGTATGGTATTGTTTTACTACAGCCTGCTTATCAAGGATACCATGTAAATCTTGGGGAAATTTCTTCTTACCCACCGGGATATAAAGAGAATGCCGGTATCTTCTGTCATAACAATCCTTGGATTTCAATTGCTGAAACAGTAATTGGACGTGGTAACCGTGCATTTGAGATTTATAAAAAGACATGTCCTGCTTACACAGAAGACATTAGCGAAATACATCGTGCTGAACCTTATGCTTATGCACAAATGATAGCAGGTATAGATGCTGCGAACTTCGGTGAAGCAAAGAACAGCTGGTTAACAGGTACTGCTGCATGGACATTTACAAATGTATCTCAGCATATTCTGGGTATCAGACCTGACTTTGATGGTCTAATTGTAGATCCATGTATTCCGGATACTGTTAAGGAGATGACCATTAAGAGAACATTCCGTGGAGCTGAATATACCATTAAAGTTAAGAATCAGAATGGCAGTCAAAAAGGTATTAAGAAAATGATTGTTGACGGAAAAGAAATAAATGGAACATTAATTCCATTTGTAGAAGGTAAGAAAGAATACGCTGTAGAAGCAATTATGTAAAAAAATATATACGTATTCTTCAAACGTAACAATTTACATGTTAAAATAATAGCGTCTGATTTTTCAGGCGCTATTTTAATGAAAAAAGGCATTATTAGTAAAATGTTTGATACGCTTTATATTTATCTAATCTTTCATAAAATTGCATGGTAAAATTTGTACCTTCTATGTAAGGTGTTAAAAAGAATAGATTGAGCAAATACATATTTTTCTTTTTAATTTCTTCTTGTGATAAATGAGGTGTTTCTTCTTCAAATTCCTTTATCAGAGTATGCCAGCATAAAAGAAATTCTTCTATATCATGAATGTTTTTATATCCAAGCCATTTTCCAACCTTAATTTTAACTTTATCACGTCTATTACATACATTTTCTAATAGAAAATATCGTATTTTATCTCCTGAGTATTCCCGTCCAAGCGGAAAAAGACGGCATAGATTTGGACGAAATTCATGGATACTACATCTTCCTTCTTTATTTAGGAAAGAACAGCAATCTCTGCTTTTGTCCATAACAAGGTGAGGTATAATCATTCCATCCTCAACTCCAAGTTCAACTTTTCCCTCTAAAAGTTCTTCAAATGATTCATGTAGATTACTTGTTAACAGGTAAATATCATAGGGATTTAAAATAATAGAATTACCCATTCCCTGACAGCAGTCAAAACATCCCTTACAATCTTGACAGGATATTTTAACCATGTCATTTAACCCATAATAGGTACTGGGGCTCACTTCTTCTTGCATGTCCTCGTACTCCTTACTTATTCCTGTGCATCTTTTAAACGTTCATCTAATTCCTCTAATGAAGAATAGCCGTATAGCTTAGCTGTATTTTCCATAATCAACATGGCAGGGTTCATTTCCTTACTCAATAAATCAACAAGATATCTTCCATACAACTGTAACGTCTTATCCGAAT
>CAZQTM010000140.1:0-5852 GCA_964595855.1 uncultured Lachnospiraceae bacterium
TTTTCTATTACTGCAGAAGCCCCACGCAATGCTTCTTTTTGAACGATAACCGGTATACCACCACCGCCACAGGCAATCACCACCTGATCATTTTCAGCAAGTGTACGAATAGCTTCAATCTCCATTATATCGATTGGTTTTGGAGCAGCAATTACTCTTCTGTAACCACTGTTTTCTACTTCTATAACATAATTGCCCTTCTCTAGTTCAATGTCTGCCTCTTCTTTTGACATAACTCTTCCAATAGTCTTACTTGGCTCATAAAATGCTTCATCATATGGATCCACGCTCACCTGTGTGAGGATTGTACTTACTGGTGTAGAGTTTCCTCTCATTAACAATTCTGCACGCAGTGCATTTTGTATATCATATCCTACATAACCCTGGCTCATAGCATTACAAACACACATTGGAGCTGGTGTATAATCCGTATATACCCTACGTAGTTCAGTCATTGCCTTGTGTATCATACTAACCTGTGGACCATTGCTATGTGTGATTGTCAATTGATAGTCTGCCTCCACTATATCAGCCAGTGCTTTCGCAGTTATTTTAACAGCGTCCCATTGTTCCTTTGTTGTATATCCTAATGCTTCATGTCCAAGTGAAACAACTACTTTTTTCTTACTCATTCTAGGTACCATGTCCTTCCATTTGTACTTTATGGATATTATTGTCATACAATATTAAGAATTATATCAAATATCATATAAATAATCAATTAAGATGCTCTGATTATCACAATCAGCGATCCAATTAGAATTGCAAAGTCAGATATATTGAAAACCATATTCTTCATTTTAAAAGGGGCCTTCGGGAAATTGATATAATCGACTACATACGATTTTTTCATTCGGTCATAAGTATTGCTGAATGCACCACCAAGAAGAATGGATAACCCTAGTTTTAAAACCCGATTACCATGTGTGGTAAGTGTAATCAAAAACACACACGATATCAGTAATGTCAAAGCAATAGAAAAATATTTCACTATCGCTGGTTTCTTTTCTCCCAAATTCATAAATGCACCATCATTATGATACGTCATGACATGAACATTCCCATTACAAAGCTCATATTCCTTTGTATTCTCTTCTCTTCTTTTTTTAATTATGTTATCTAGTATCAATATTAAGGTAGAAAATAAAGTATATATCATAAAATTGTCTTCCCCTTTCTCACGAACTGCTGAATAAAAATATTTTTTCTATTTATAATAACTAAAAATAGTATAACATAAGTGAGGAAATTTATGAATCTGACAAATTCACTACAAGATAATATTAATACAGCTAAGTCTATTCTCCCCATCGGAAAAAGCTTTGATATCATTACAAGAAATATTACTTTTGGCGAGACCGATTCGTATCTTATCGGAATCAACGGCTTTTGCAAGCAAGAATTGATACAAACTATCTTTTCTGATTTACAGGATCCCCATTACAGGCTGGATATCAATTTATCCAGTATGAAAGAATTTGTCGAATCAAAAATCGGATATTCGCAAGTGTCTCTTTCTTCTGACTGGGACGAACTAATTAAAAATGTGTTAAGTGGACCATGTATTTTATTAATTGATGGCTTTGATGAGGCTCTTATCATTGATACCAGATCTTATCCAACCAGAGGAGTCAGCGAGCCAGATACGGAGAAGATAATTAAGGGTTCAAAGGATGGTTTTGTTGAGACCTTATTATTTAATACTAATTTAATTCGAAGAAGAATTCGCTCTCCAAAACTCATCTTTGAGATCATGTCTGCTGGTAGTGACAGTAAAACAGATATTGCATTATCGTATATGAATGGTCTGGCAGAAGGTGAACTACTTAATAAAATAAAAGAAAAACTTAAGTCAATAGATGCTAATTCTCTGACTATGGGAATAAAAAGTTTAGAAGAACTATTACTACCCAAAAAATGGTATCATCCTCTACCCGCATTTTTCTCTACTGAGCGTCCTGACGTAGCATGTAGCTATTTAATGGAAGGATATATACTAATCATTGTTGACAACACGCCTGCCGCATTTGTATTACCATGCTCTATTTTTCAATTTACTCAAAGTCCTGAAGATTATTATCAGAGTACTATAGTTGGTAACTACATCCGAATAGTACGTTTTATGTGTATCATTCTCAGTTTGTTTTTGATGCCAGTCTTTCTTCTTTTAGCGTCAAATCCATCGTTACTTCCCAGTGGAGTGTCATTGTTGCCAACCGGTGAGGTTGAACCGGTACGAGTTTTCATTTACGTACTGATTGCAGAATTTCTACTTGATCTTTTCAAATATTCATCTTCTCATGCCCCAGAAGGTCTTTCCGGATCTCTGTCCATTGTGGGTGGATTACTAATTGGGGATGTGGCGGTAAAACTTCAGTGGGCAAGCACGGAAGTAATCTTCTACTCAGCGGCTACCGTACTGGCCACACTTAGCCTCTCCAGTATTGAGTTGGCTGATTCGATTAGAATATACCGACTGTTTCTGATTATACTAACCGGTTTTTTAAATATCTGGGGATTTGTTGCCGGAATTGCTATTATCCTGTTGTCAGTTATAACCACTCCTTCCTTTGCGGATAAAAGTTATTTCTGGCCTTTGTGGCCTTTTAATCCTGCTGCATTAAAAACATTGCTATTTCGATATTCAACATTTAAAGCGCAACCCAGTAAGACCTGGTCACATGCCGATAAGGGAAAAAAATAGGTGCCATTGGCACCTATTTCCTTGACGAAATGATATTTTCAAAATTAAACGGAATGGTTAGTGTAATACCATATCCGGTTCCAGAAAATATGTAGTACTTGATAGAAATTGTGATATCAAAAGCCCGGCATTAAATGACGTATTCTGTACCGCAGCATCACTAGTAACAGTAACCGTCCATATTCCTGCGGATGGATTTTGAAAACGCATTAATATAAATTTATCACCTGATCCTGTCTCTATCAAAGTATAATCCAATGTAATAATTTTCTTTGCATAGACAAAGCCATATTGTAGATTTGGTTGAAATGAAATGGTAGTACGAGGTACTGTTCCCCCGCAAGGCGAACAGATAGAAATGGCCAAAGAAGTGGGTGCTGATGACCATATCTGTAATATAAACCCCTTTTCATTTTCACCCACTTTGATTTCCATATCTTTACTACTGTTACTTATTTCTCCTTCTCCATTCTTTACAGTCAGTAAACCAGAAAAATGATGTGCCGCATTTTCTTCATTTCTACCGGGCAGGAGCATAACACGACTTCTTTTAAATGCCACTTCTCCAAAATACCTTGCCAGCAATGCATTTCCTATATGGTCTCCAAAACCAGATTCTATTCCCATGCAGAACACAACAGGAGTTAAAAAAGGTCTTGCGAATGAATCAATATACCTCACTGCCATCATAATATCACTTGATTGATATGCTGGAACATCATCCGCAATTAAAAAATATTCCCGTAAATAATTCTTACACTGTTTCATCTTAACAATAACAAACTCACAATCATATGATGTTGAAGTAAAAGTTGTTCCTTCGCTTATCTTTCTACCACTTGCAACACTTGCCATTCTTGTGCCATGTCCATTGTCATCCGTTGTTGGTACAATCGCTTTTGGATTGTCAGAACTTAGAGCCTCATTTATCTGTTCTCTTATATAGACAGAACCATAATTAAAGAGTTCAGGTGCCTCTCCATCCTGTATTGTCTGATCCCATATAGATATGATTCGCGTAGTACCATCTGGGTTTTTAAATACAGGATCTGTATAGTCAATTCCTGTATCTGCTATTCCAATAATAACACCTTTGCCAGTCAGATTAAGCGGATCCCTTCTTTGTTGTTCTTCCAACTCCCGTATATCCTGCAACCCATACAATTCCGGAAGATATTGAAAATCGTTGGAAAGTAGACTAATATCTGACACCTGACTCCTATCAGCTGAAATCATGCCAATATCGTCATCTATTGGTGTATAACAATAATCATAGTCAGCATTTGCTAGAGTCAAAGGTACCTCTGTAAATGGAAAATCAATTATCCAGTCAACATAGTCATTCGATAATATTTGTTTCCTGTAATTTGATACTGTCATTAGAAAAATCCTTTTATTTCTTCATTTCAATATATGCATCAACTTTCTTAAGTATTAAAATAACCCCTTTCGCTAAACATTTTATCTAGCAAAAGAGGCTAATCATATACATCACACTGTTTATTTTGTATCAATCTGTTTCATATTGTCACGCTGTTCTAAAGTCGCAGAATTATTTCGAATATCAATAATTGGTCCACCGGTTCCCTCAATGTATTCCTTCGTAATAACTACTCGCCCAATATTATCATCCTTTGGAATTTCATACATGATATCCAACATAAAATCTTCTATGATGGCGCGAAGTGCACGTGCTCCGGTATCCTTTTCAAGTGCCTTAGCTGCGATTGCCTCTAATGCACCATCATCAAATTCGAGTTTCACTTCGTCTAACTCCAACAATTTCTGATACTGTTTCAAAATGGCATTCTTGGGCTCTTTTAATATTCGGATAAGCATTTCCTTTGAAAGTCCCTGTAACGTATAAAGGATAGGCAGTCTTCCTATAAACTCTGGTATCATACCAAACTTCTTTAAATCCTCAACCGTTACCTTTTTAAGAATATCCTTATCTTTATCAAATTTATCTTTCAGTTCGGCTCCAAATCCTATTGCAGTCTTCTTTCGTAAACGCTGTTTGATAATCTCCTCTAAATCGGGAAATGCACCACCGCAAATGAATAAAATATTTCTGGTATTTACGGTTGTTAATGGAACCATCGCATTTTTACTTGTTGCACCTACCGGTACTTCTACCTCTGCTCCCTCTAATAGCCTGAGCATTCCCTGTTGTACTGATTCACCGCTGACATCACGTGAATTATTATTCTTTTTCTTTGCAATTTTATCAATTTCATCAATAAAAATTATGCCCTGCTCTGCCCTGTCCACATCATTATCAGCTGCTGCCAATAATTTAGAAACAACGCTTTCAATATCATCACCGATATAACCGGCTTCTGTTAATGATGTTGCATCGGTTATAGCCAAAGGTACATCTAATAATCTGGCAAGTGTTTTAACAAGATATGTTTTTCCACTACCTGTAGGGCCAATCATGAGCATATTAGATTTTTCTATTTCAATCTGGTCCATGGTATTGGTAGCAACTCTTTTATAATGGTTATAAACAGCAACAGAAATTACCTTTTTTGCGTGTTCCTGTCCTATTACATACTCATCTAACTGTGCTTTTATTTTATGAGGTGCTGGAATATTTTTAATATCCAAAACCGGTTTTTCATTACTCTTTTTCTTTTTTATTCTTTGCTTATTTGGTATACTTCCATCACCCTGTAAATCTGCAAGATTCACAAAACTGATATTCGGAAATCCCTTAAAAAGATGATTTAAATCATCATTCTTTTCTTCTTTATCTGCTTCCTCTTCTTCTACGTTTTGGGGTTTCTCTATTTCATCATCTGGTTCTGTTTTTTTATTATCGGTTGTATTGGGCTGAGTACCAAAATTAATCGGAGTCCCATTGTTCAGTATGGAAGGATCTTTCAGCAGTGCCTGATAGTCCATCTGGCCGACTGTCTCCATTGTCTTATGCATACAATCATTGCAGACTGTAATATTATTAGGCAAATGAAACATTTTACCGGCTTTACTCTCTGGGCGTCTGCATATAAAACATACATCTTCGTATTCTTTTTCCTTATCCTGATTAAAATCTATGTTATCGTGATTTTCTGACATTGATTCTACCCGCTTTCCTATCACTATATCCCTTCATTACATGTTCTCCATTATATCTTACAAAAGT
>CAZQTM010000141.1:0-2980 GCA_964595855.1 uncultured Lachnospiraceae bacterium
ACAATATGGTATAAGAATGTAAAAGCGCTAGGAAGATATTTTCATATTTATGCAATTGACCTGATTACGGAGTCTTCAAAAAGTCTACTTTACCATAAATGCAAAGGAAATAAGAAAATTGCTCATTGGCTGGATGAAACTGTTACGAAATTGAATTTGAATAGATTTTTCCTGGCTGGTTTATCAATAGGTGGATGGAATGCAACAAATTATGCAACTTATTATTCTGGTAAGGTTGAAAAACTTGTGCTGATAAGTCCTGTTCAGACGTTTGCACCAATGTATAAGACTTTTTTCTTTAAAATTATAAAAATGGGTTTTCATCCAACAAGAGAAAATGTTGAAAATTATATTGGATGGGGAAATGAAAAAGAGGAATCTTTACCTGACAGCATTATTGAGCAATTCACTATTTCTGTTATGAATATGAATTCCAACGTTGCCTTTCCCAAAATGTTGCGTAAGGGAAAGTTAAAACGTTTACATATACCTGTTATGATTTTATTAGGGGAAAAAGAGTTTGCATTCAGTATTAAAAAAGCTAAAGACAATGCATCAAGTTTGTTAAATCAATATCAGATTTGTGTGATAAAGGATGCATCCCATCTGCTCCCTGTTAGTAAGCCAAAGGAAACAAACAAGAAGATTGTTGATTTCTTGAAATAATTGGAATAATATAGGATTAACTTTTAACGAAAGAAGATTATTTATGGGAATATCACCTATTGGCATGATTGGATTTCAGCCTTATATTTATAATACAAATCAGATTAATGCAAGTAGTTTAAGCAAGATACAAAGAATCTCCGGAGATGTTACAAAAAGCAGGACTGATTTTAATGGATTACTGGAAGATGAAATAGCAAATTTAAATCCATTACGCAAGGGCGAAACACTTAATTTTAATGATATGTTAGATATGCAATTTCAGATTGGAAAGAACAATGCTGAAAGATTATTTAACGGTAGTATAGAATAATAAAAAAACTGTAAACAGAGTGATATTCCTATTATGAGTATCACTTTTTTTATTGTGATTTTTTACTTTAAAGCGCGTTGCTTAATCAAATGGTTATAGCCGATTACATTGACGAAATACGCTATTTATGGTATTGTACTACGGTATACACAAATTATTCTTGGGAGGATTAGCAATGAAAAAGATTACTGCTCTATTACTAGCATTGGCTATGATTTTGTCTTTAACTGCATGTGGTAAAAGCAATGCAACAAAGAAATATATCATAGCAACGGATACAACCTTTGCTCCATTTGAGTTTGAAAATGAAAGTGGAGATATGGTAGGAATTGATTTAGATATTTTGAAGGCAATCGCAGAAGATCAGGGATTTGACTATGAACTTCAGGTGCTTGGTTTTTCAGCTGCTGTTACCGCATTAGAATCAGGACAATGCGATGGCGTAATTGCAGGTATGTCTATTACTGATGAAAGAAAACAAAAATATGATTTCTCTGATCCTTATTATGAGTCAGGTGTAGGTATGGCTGTAAAAGCAGATTCTGCAATTGCATCTTATGACGATTTAAATGGTCAGACCGTTTCCGCAAAGGTTGGAACAGAAGGATGTAAATTTGCTGAATCTATTGCAGATCAGTATGGATTTACAGTAACTCAATTTGAAGACTCTTCTTCTATGTATCAGGATGTTTTGTCTGGAAATAGTGTAGCATGTTTTGAAGATTATCCTGTAATGGGATATGAAATTTCAAGAGGTATGGCACTTAAACTTCCTTTAGCTATGGAAGCAGGTAGCCCATATGGATTCGCTACTATGAAGGGTGCAACACCGGAATTAGTAGAAATGTTTAACAAAGGGTTATCAAATATTAAAGCAAGCGGAAAATATGACGAGATTTTAAATACTTACATTGCAAAATAATTATTGTGATTGGAAATCTCCTAAATTGTTATACTTTTAGGAGATTTCTTTCATTGTTTGTATTTTGATATGAATACTGCCATAGTTTAGTGGAGAGAAATGAGATATCAAATGACAGCAACCATATGAAAGTATAAAATGAATATGCCGTAGATTAAATTAGGAGGAATAAGTAAATGAAATTAGTAGAACTTTTTATACAGTACTTCCCGTCATTTATAAGTGCATTAGTATATACATTAAAGTTAACAGCTTTATCGTTATTCTTTGCGTCGATTGCCGGTATTATATTTGGATTGTTCAGTGTTTCATATAGCAAAATTTTAAGGGGTATTACGAAAGTTTATGTTGATATTATAAGGGGAACACCGTTACTTGTTCAGGCATTTTTTATGTATTTTGGTGTAACGCAAGCTTTAAACATCAGAATGTCTGCATTTGTGGCAGGTACCATAACATTGAGTTTAAACGCAGGTGCATATATGTCCGAAATTGTACGAGGAGGTATAGAATCCGTTGATGCCGGACAAATGGAGGCAGCAAGAAGCCTGGGTCTTCCATATGGTAAGACAATGAAAAAAATAATTTTGCCTCAGGCATTAAGAACAATGATGCCATCTATTATCAATCAGTTCATCATTTCACTTAAGGACACATCAATCTTATCTGTAATTGGAATCAGGGAATTAACGATGAATGGAAAGATAATTATTGCAAACAATATGGAGGCAATTCGTATGTGGACAATTGTTGCTTTCTATTATCTGATAATCTGTACTATTCTTTCAAAACTTGCCAAGGCTTTAGAAAAGAGGTTATCATATGGGAAAAAATAATGAGAATAAAATTATTGTAAAAGGTCTGTATAAAAGTTTTGAACGCCTTGATGTTTTAAAGGGCATAAACTTAGAAATTAAAGACGGTGAGGTAGTATGTCTGATAGGACCTTCCGGATCTGGAAAAAGTACGTTATTAAGATGTTTGAATCGCCTTGAAGAAGCAACTGGCGGGACAGTTATCGTAGATGGAAATGAAATATCAAATCCTAAAATTGATATTAATCATGTAAGAGAGAATAT
>CAZQTM010000141.1:3080-5817 GCA_964595855.1 uncultured Lachnospiraceae bacterium
TCAGCACTGGATCCTGAAATGGTTGGAGAGGTGCTTGAGGTAATGAAAAAACTTGCAGAAGATGGCATGACAATGGTGGTAGTGACTCACGAAATGGGATTTGCAAGAGAAGTATCAGACAGAGTTTTGTTTTTAGATGAAGGTGTTATTGCTGAAGAAGGAACACCTGAAGAAATATTTGCTCATCCAAAAGAGGAAAGAACAAAGAACTTTTTAAACAAAGTACTATAAATTTGATAAAGCGATTTTACAAGTTAAGTCTTAATTGACTAATATATGGAGACAGAAAAATAAATTGTACTACAGAAATAAGAAAAGATAAAAAAGTGCTATTAATAAGATAAATTAACGGTAGAAGTAATTATTATATGCAACTATACTAATAATGTAATTGATAACAATAGATATCTAATGAAAGAATATTAATAATGGAGAGAAAATTTATGGATGAATTGTTTTTGAAGAAAAAAGCTAATGAGGTGCGTAAAGGGATTTTGACAGCAGTATATAGTGCGAAATCAGGTCATCCAGGCGGATCTTTATCTGCTGCTGATATTTTGACATATTTATATTTTGAAGAAATGAATATCAATCCAGATGATTCAAAGAACCCAGAAAGAGACAGGTTTGTGCTTTCAAAAGGTCATATTGCACCAGGGTTATACTCTACGCTGGCTAATAGAGGATATTTCCCAGTTAATGATTTAAAAACACTAAGAAAAGTAGGCTCACATTTACAGGGACATCCTTGTATGCAGCACACACCTGGAATTGATATGTCTTCAGGGTCATTGGGACAAGGACTTTCCGCCGCAGCAGGTATGGCACTTGCCGCTAAGATGGATCATAAAGATTATCGTGTTTATGCAGTATGCGGAGATGGTGAAATTCAGGAAGGACAGATTTGGGAAGCTGCGATGTTTGCAGGGCACCGTAAACTAGACAACCTGGTAGTTATTGTTGATAATAATGGTTTGCAGATTGATGGCAAAATTGAGGATGTATGTTCTCCATATCCAATTGATCAGAAGTTTGCGGCTTTTAATTTTAATGTAATACATGCTGATGCCCATGATTTCAAGTCTTTACAGAGTGCATTTGAAATTGCTAGACAGACAAAAGGAATGCCTTCGGCTATAATTGCAAAGTCTGTAAAAGGTAAGGGTGTTTCATTTATGGAGAATATGGCTTCATGGCATGGAACTGCTCCAAATGATGAACAATATGCACAGGCAATTGAAGAACTTGAAAATATTGGTAAGAATTTATAATGGCTAAGGAGGCTTTTATGGAACAAGAAGTTAAAAAAATAGCTACAAGGGAAAGCTACGGGAACGCATTGGTGGAAGTTGGAAAAGAAAATCCACAAGTAGTTGTTCTAGATGCAGATTTGGCTGCAGCTACAAAGACATCTGTATTTAAAAAGGCATTTCCTGATAGACATATAGATTGCGGTATTGCAGAAAGTAACATGATGGGAGTTGCAGCTGGTCTTGCAACTACAGGAAAAATACCATTTGTAAGTTCCTTTGCAATGTTTGCATCAGGTCGTGCTTTTGAACAGGTAAGAAACTCAATAGGATATCCTCATTTAAACGTAAAAATCGGAGCTACCCATGCAGGAATCACAGTAGGTGAAGATGGTGCTACACATCAGTGTAACGAGGATTTGGCCTTAATGAGAACAATACCTGGGATGACAGTGATTTGCCCAAGTGATGATATTGAAGCAAAAGCAGCTGTACATGCTGCTGTAGAATATAATGGTCCAATGTATATGCGCTTTGGAAGAGCAGCAGTTCCTGTTATTAATACTAATCCAGATTATAAATTTGAGATAGGAAAAGGTATTCTTCTGAAAGAAGGAAAAGATATTACAATTATAGCAACAGGTATCTGTGTCAGCGCATCACTTGATGCTGCTGCAAAACTCGAAGAAGAAGGAATTCATGCTGAGGTAATCAATATGCATACGATAAAACCAATCGATGAAGATATTATTATAGAATCAGCTAAAAAGACTGGTAAGGTTGTAACAGTTGAAGAACATTCCGTAATCGGTGGACTCGGAAGTGCTGTTAGCGAAGTGTTATCTAGAAAAGTTCCTACTTTATGCTTTAATATTGGCATACAGGATGTTTTTGGAGAGTCTGGAAATGCTTCAGATCTTTTAAAGAAATATCAACTGGATGCAGAAGGAATTTACAAACAGATTAAGGGTTTTATATAAAATTTCATATATAGTTATAATATGATTGACCAGAATTAGTATAATTCTGGTCAATTTTTTCTTAATCGATATTTGTTTATAGTCATATATCATTTTATTTGCTAAAATATTAGTAAACGATTTATATGGAGGCACTGATTTGAAAATTCAAAAATCCCACAATACTATTTTTTTATATAGAGCCAGTATTATTATGGTAATATTAATGATTTCGATAACAGTTGGTACATTTGTGTTTTTTAGAATAAAAAATCATGATATGACTGCAATGATAGAAAATCAAAATAATGAGTACTTTGATAAGCATTATGTATTGATTACAGATGATCGAGATACGATGTTTTGGCAGTCTGTATATGAAGGGGCGAAGAAATTTGGTAAAGCAAATGGTGCCTATGTTGAATTACTAGGTAATAATCTTAATGAAAATTACAATGCTACTGATCTTATGAAGATTGCAATTGCTTCAAATGTAGATGGAATCATAATTGATGCAGATGAAAGTGT
>CAZQTM010000142.1:0-5753 GCA_964595855.1 uncultured Lachnospiraceae bacterium
AATAACCATATTGGAGCAAAATCAGAACTGTTGCTTGTCGTTCTTTGATTTCCGCTAATATGATGCAACATCCTTTACGGAATTTCTGTTATAATTCCCACGTGAAATACCATGCTGCTTTACTGCCTGAACATAATATCTATCATAAGCCGGAACACATCCTAATGTTCCCAAAAGAATTTTAGTAACCAGCGTATCCGTTGTATTATTAATGGCTCCTTCAAAAGAAGGTTGTTCATGTGCATACGCCTTTCTGATTCTATTACTGATGTCTTCAATCAGATCGAGGTTTTCATCTTTCATAAGGTTCTCTGCTGAAATACCAGAAAGCGGATTATACTGTTCTTCCTGTATAATTCGAACTACTGCCTCATGCACTTTATAGTCCTTTTGGAGCAGAAATGATGAGCCTCTATACATCCCCCAACTTGCAAGATAAAAAGCCAGATGCAGGCACAAATAGTCCACTGTGCTGTTGTCCGTTTTATTTCTTAACTGCCGGAATGCTTTATAACAATGTCTCCAAGACATATATCGTCCGTGTCCGTCTTTAACTGTTTCATCAAAATACACCTCTATATTCGCTATTGCTGTTTCTACAGGCAGCACATTCTTTGGTTTGACCATCCTGACACCTTCCATGTATAAATTATAATTCGTTGTCGATTGTTTCCAACCGTTTAAGCCATCTAACAACAGCACCTTTTTGCAGGAAACTAAGCCATGCCCCATCACAGAACCGTTCTGCCCTGACTGCCCCTAATAACAATGCCATCACTGTTCTACCATCAGCTTCACTTGTATCCGCATCAATCATTGACTGTGTTCCCCATTCGATATTATGCTCTTCTAGAATCTGCCCATACTTATTTAAGCCATATTCTGGATGCTCCTCATCAAAAGCATAAATCTCTTTTGTAAGTTTATTTATCATCTCTGAATACGAAACAAAAGGAAACTGATATGGATGTTCCGCTGTTCCATCATTTTTTGTATCTACTATCCATTTTCCAAACTGATCACTTTCCATCAATGGAATATAATCTGTCAATTTTTTATATGTTCCTACCATAATGAAATCCCTCATAAAAACTTATTTTGTTATTTATCGTACAAGCACTTCTTTATTTCTGCAAATCAACATGCGTTCCCATTTATAACTAGCCTTTCTAATTTTCCGAAGATGTCAAATACATTTCTAACTCTTCTTCTCGGCCTAAAAAATAGCTTTCAATAAAGTCCCATCTTCTTTCATTGCTCATGCTATTTGTAAAAAACTGTCTTAATAATTCTTGACTATCACGATGCTTTCTTTGTACTTCTCTGAGCACTTCATTTTGATATTTAGAATATGCTAGTCGTTTTATTTTTTCTGGATCATTAACACGCAAGAAAATTTCTGCATTTTCTCCGCCCTTTAGGTCATAAGAAGCCATTTCCAATATTTCCATCAATTTTAGTATTGGCATAATAGAAATTGATTTATCCGAAGTATAGGGAACATATGAATGATATTGAGTCTCGGATCCTGGATTACACTGTGAAAGCAAGCGCATCATGCTTCCTTTCAGCCTTGCATAATTTCCTGCAATGATATATTCTGGCACATCCGGATTTTTTTGTTGTTTCCTTTTTTGAATAATTTTATAAATACTCTTATTTTGCTGAAAAATTGTGTTTTCACTTACTTCTAAAGTCATCATATCAAGAAGCATACCAATTTGGTTTCTATCCAGGCCATTGCCTCCCAATCTTTCATTTAGTTCAGACGCAAATTCCTTCTCTTCAAATGATTTTTTTTCTGCTTTTTTATGTAGCGCAAGGACATCCACTACCGCCTCCAACAGCACATCAACCTGTTTCATTACATCATCAAAATCTTGATGATACATAATGTTAACCTGTACACGCGGTGTAAGATGAGAACCTTTTTCATCTTGCATAAACGATGCATCAAAAATTTTATATTTAAAAGCCCCAAAGCTCAAATCAGAATATTGATTTTCCCACAATTCTCCTATTTTTAGTGAATAGATTGTTCCCGGAAAAATCACTTTTGTTTCTGTGCCATCTGAATTTGGGATATATCTGTCCGGCATCTTTCCAATAATTTTACTGTACGCCCCAAATTTATTGTCAAATTCTGTTTGAAGTGAATCTGGCACACTAACAAAAATTCTTGTAAGCATAACTCTGGGACGAACAATTAATACTGGGAATCCGTATTTTCCCTTTAAATCCTTTGCAAGCATTAATAAACCATTTTTTACTTTTGCATCTAATTCTTTTTCTTGGAACATATGTGCAAAGGAATCAGGTGCAATAAGTAGATTTCTATGTTTCTTCGTTTCATATATATCTACAATTTTCTTTAACATTGCCTGCAATTGGAATTGTCTCATTTCAGACAAACCGTGTAAAGTTCGCACATATCGCATATCTCCCAAGAAGAAATCCATATGTGCAGTACCAATAATTGATGGGTTTCTCGCAGCACGCCCAATTTCTTGTACATAATCTGAGAGATTACCTGTCGGTGCGAAGTGTATGATATGTTGAATATCACTTCTATCAACTCCCATACCAAATGCCTTAGTACAAACAAGAGCTTGTATCTTTCCATCTCTGTATTCAGATTCAGTGATATTTTTCTCTTGTTTCATTAACTGTCCATAGTATCTTCTGATAACTCTAGTTTCGCTTTTATCTAATTCGCTATATATGGAATCAACATGGATTCTATATGGGCAATATGCCAAAGTTTTCTCTCCTTTTCTCACATACTCCCTGAGTTTCTCTAGTAAAAGTTTTTTCTTAATTGTTTCGAGTTTTTCGCCGAAGTCATCTCTATTTCTACATTGAATATCAAATTTTATATTTGTACGTTTTACATTTCCAAGGTGTAAAATCGGATTGCTCAAATCAAGTTCTGAAATCGTATCATTCACAACATCATCCACGCCCGTGTATACGGCTGTTGCGGTCAAACATAATACTGGAAATTTAACTCCATTCTTCTTTACAGACTTAAGAAAATCTCCCAAGAACCAATAATCAGATCGAAAATCACGTCCCCATGAAGTAACTGTATGCGCCTCGTCTATAACAAACAGACCGATTTTCCTTTCCCCTAGTAATGTCTGAAGTCCTGTTGCTAATAATAATTCTGGTGCCAAGTATACAATAGATTTTTTTCCATTCCTTATTTCTTCAATCCTTTGCTGACGTTCTTCAAATGAAATTGACGAATTTATACAAGTTGCAATTTGAATGCCCCTCTCTTTTTCCAGTTGTGCTACCTGATCATTCATCAATGCAATCAATGGTGAAATAACAACGGTCACCAAATTGTATTGTTCTGAGATATAAAGTGCTGGAAGTTGAAAAAGTAATGATTTTCCTGCTCCTGTTGGTGCTGTAATAAAAATATCTCTAAAGTCAGCATCTTTTTGTGACAATTCGCATTGTCCAACAATTTCGCTTACCAACGCCCCCTGAGAATATTTTCTAATTTCCTTTGATATCGAAGGTTCCTTATAAAATTCAAGGTTTCTAAACTCAGCGTTTTCTCCCCAATATTTTTTTAAATACGGTAAAAACTGAATATCGTCGTATTCAAATTCTGGAGCTTTGAAATCTACTTCTGTTAAAGAATATGGGATTTCTAAACATTCTAATGCTTTTTGAAGTGATAGGGATCCACCCTTTTCACCACAAATATCTTTTTTAATATTTACTTCTTCTGCGGACCCATTCATAATCGCAAGTCTAAATAAATAGTCTCGTTCCGTCCCCAGCAAAATATCCTTACTTGGATTATTTGATGTAGGTCTGTCATATTCCGTTTCAAAGAAATCACGAACTTCTAAATCCAAGTCTTTATGTACATTTATCAAATATAAAAGCGCATTTTCATTATTTAATATAAGAGCGTCACTATAGTATTGACCGATTAATTCCATTTCATCTTGTTCTTTTGTTCTATCTGATTGCATATAGTCAAAAAATTGTGATACTTTTTCATAAGGCAAGCAGCTAGGCACCGCTCTGCTGAATAGATTATTGTTTATCACGACTACGCGACCTTCAAAAGATGCTGATATATCTCTTACAATTGATAATATTCCTATCAATTCTTCATAGAATCCTACAAGGCTACCATCCGCAAGTAATAAATTTTTATTAAGAGCTTTCTTATTTTGCTCAAGAACCTCTAAATTTAAAACTCCCTCCTTTAAAAGTTTTGATTCCTTCAATATAGCATTGCTGTGTTCAGCTAAGTATTTATATTGCTCGGCACCAAATCCTCTAAATACATAAAATACTTGTTCATTATTATCATTCAAAAGCTCCGCAACTCTATTTTCAAAATATTTTTGAAATGCTATCATGCTATAACCTCCTGTAGACCCTCTCTTATATATTTACTATATAATGATTTCGCCTTTGTATACTGCAAACTTGTAACGTCAATTTGAACAACTTTCAAGTTATATGTACTCCCCATTGCTCTTGTTATGATGAAATATTACTTTTCTTTTTCTGCAAATCAACCTGTTTCTCCACTGATGACCAGTTGCAAATAATCTCGCAGTATAATCATATCATCTTTATCAAGACACAACCGGAGTGAATTTGCAGTCAGAACCCCTTGATCCCAAAAACTTATGATTAAGTCCATCAGCTGATTATCTTTTTTATCTGTAGCCGGAGAAAACTCAAATTCAAAATCTGGCTCTATACAGGATACATTCTTTGCGTTTTCACCATCAATAATTTTATCCAACGACTCCTTTAATTCTTCAACTTCACAACTCAATAAGCATTCCGAATTAATGTTGTACTCCATAAACGAACTTGATAAATCCATTTTTACCTTGCACCATGTGGAATCCCAATTATCTCTGTTGCTTGGTTTCCACCCTGTTATTTCCAGTACAAGTTTAAAACCCTCTAACTCCAGTGTAATCATATTTCAACCTCATTCATGTTTTAAAAGTCAAAATCATCTGGGTCTAGACCAGCATCTTCTAAAGTCTCTCTTCTTTCATCTTCATCCATATATTCCAGCTCATCTACATCCATCCCGGATAATTCCAATTCAGCCTGTTTTTCTTCTTTTTCAAATTCATCCATCACAGACATAAAAGTTGCAAACTCTGCAGCACGTTCAAATTCACTGACCTTTCCGTCATGATTAAAATCAAATAATTTTCCAAATAAACTCATATTATGCGCCTCCTTCTCCTATTAGGTATTAGGTACTTAAAAAATATCACATAATCTGTACCATAAAATGGACTTTATTCGAAAGAGTCAAAAATAACTTCTGTTTCAGCTATTTAATTGCTTTCAGCAGATAATAAATAATCACAAATGGTAGTAAAAGAATACCTCCGATTATCCAAAAAATACTGTAATATTTCTTTTTCATCCATCTACCTCTCTCTTCACATAGGTAAGCTGAATATCATAACCAAGAGCTTCCAGCATATCTACATAGGTCTTATTGATAATTCCATCTTTTTTCTTCATTACACGATTTACATATTGACCTGTCGTACCGATTTTAGTTCCGAGCTGAGCCTGTGTCATATTCGCTTCAAGACACTTGATTTTTACATCGAGTTCAATATTGTTTGTTACCATTGTGATTACCTCCTTGATTGAATTCGATACTATTATATCACAAATCGGATTGCAATATATTATTATTTGTACACTCTATGCAATCCAATGGAAAGACTTTATTC
>CAZQTM010000143.1:0-5740 GCA_964595855.1 uncultured Lachnospiraceae bacterium
CATCTTAAAAATACTAAATATCCATACGATTCGTAAGCCACATGCTCCAAGTAAGGAAACAATCATTGGCATAATGGAATACCCCATTCCTCTGATACTGCCAACCATTACATCCATCATCCCACATAAAAAATAAGTGGTAAAGATAACAAGCATCCTTCGATAACCAAAAGCAATTACCGCTTTATCATCCGAATAAATACCCAGCAACTCTTTTCCGAAAAATAATCCCGCTATACCCATCAATAATCCTGTCACCGTTACACATAAAAGGCAGATTATCAGTATTTTTTTAACTCTCTTAACCTTCTTCGCCCCCATGTTCTGGCCTGTAAAACTAAGTGCAGTCTGGTGAAATGCATTCATGGCATTGTAAATAAAGCCTTCCAAACTGGCAGTTGCGGTATTACCCGCTACGGCTATTGAACCAAATGAATTTACAGAAGACTGAATCAAAACATTTGATATAGAAAAAATTGCTCCTTGAAATCCCGCCGGCAGACCAACTTGTAAAATACGTTTTACCTTATCTTTGTGTAATTTCAGTTTGTTCAGTTCCAGATGGCAAACACCTTTATTCCTGATCAGACATCTAATAATTAAAAATGCCGAAACGCTTTGTGATAATATGGTTGCTAATGCCACACCTGCGACACCCATTCCAAATGAAATTACAAAAAAAAGATTAAGTATGACATTAAGAACTCCTGCTCCAAATAAATAATACAGTGGTCTTTTTGTATCGCCAACTGCACGCATGATTGCACTTCCAAAATTATACAATAATGTAACCGGCATACCAATAAAATATATCTTCATATATATTATGGAGTGTGGCAAAATATCTACTGGTGTTCCCATTAATGTCAACAACGGTCCAGCCAGAAAAAAACCAACTATACTTAAAAAGATACCACATATGATGCTTAACATAATTGCAGTATGAAGTGTCTCCTGTAAATCCTTGTCCTGTTTGGCTCCATAAAAATGCGCAATTGCAACATTTGCTCCTACGGATAAACCAACAAAGACATTAATCAGAAGATTAATAAGGGAGCTGGTAGCACCTACTGCTGCCAGTGCAATGCTCCCGGCAAATCTCCCGGCAACTATCATATCGGCAGCATTAAATAAAAGCTGTAATATTCCGGATAAAATCAAAGGAATAGAAAAAAGCAGTATCTTACTGAATAATGGACCATTACACATGTCAATTTCATATGTTTTTTCATTCATGTAAGACACCGCCTTTTTAAATCATTTGTAATTTTTTAAGATTTCAAAATTATACTCCCAGATCTCCTTTCATTCAACCCCCTAGATTTATTTATTCATGGGAATATTAGGAATTCCAGCAAACCCCGGTATCAAATCTTCGTCTGTCGGAATATAATCGCCCATCTCATGATTATTATATTTCTCATAAGCTACAAGATCAAAATATCCTGTTCCGGTAAGGCCAAATACAATTGTCTTTTCCTCTCCTGTTTCTTTACATTTCATTGCTTCATCCATTGCGACACGAATTGCATGTGCGCTTTCTGGTGCCGGCAATATGCCTTCTGTCTTTGCAAAAGTTTCAGCTGCTTCAAATACAGAAGTCTGTTCCACACTACATGCCTCGATTAAACCGTCATCATATAGCTGTGATAAAATAGGGCTCATTCCATGGTATCGTAGTCCACCTGCATGATTTGCTGAAGGAATAAATCCACTACCAAGTGTATACATTTTTGCTAGCGGACATACCTTACCTGTATCACAGAAATCATATACAAATTTACCTCTTGTTAAACTTGGACAGGATGCCGGTTCTACTGCAATAAACCGATAATCCTTCTCTCCTCTTAACTTTTCTCCCATAAATGGAGAAATCAGTCCTCCGAGATTGGATCCACCACCGGCACAGCCAATAATGATATCTGGCTTAATATGATACTTATCCAGGGCTGTTTTGGTTTCTAACCCTATAACTGTCTGATGAAGCAGCACCTGGTTCAATACACTGCCCAAGACATAACGATATCCTTCCTGCGAAGTTGCTGCTTCTACTGCCTCTGAAATTGCACATCCAAGGCTTCCTGTTGTACCCGGATGTTCCTGTAAAATCTTTTGTCCTACCTGGGTCGTCATGGAGGGTGATGGTGTTACCTTGGCACCATAAGTGCGCATAACTTCACGCCTAAATGGTTTCTGTTCATAAGAAACTTTAACCATATACACCTGACAGTCTAATTCAAAATATGCACATGCCATAGAAAGAGCTGTACCCCACTGTCCTGCTCCTGTTTCTGTAGTAACACCTTTTAAGCCCTGCTTTTTTGCGTAATATGCCTGGGCTATTGCAGAATTCAATTTGTGGCTTCCACTCGTATTATTTCCTTCAAATTTATAATAAATCTTAGCCGGTGTTCCTAGTTTTTTCTCCAGACAGTATGCACGTACAAGCGGTGAAGGACGATACATCTTATAAAATTCCAGTATTTCTTCCGGAATATCAATATAGGCGTCGGTATTGTTCAGTTCTTGATCAATCAGATCATCACAAAACACTGCTCCTAACTCTTGTTTTGTCATTGGCTCTAATGTACCGGGATTTAATAACGGTGCAGGTTTTTTCTTCATATCCGCACGCACATTGTACCATTGTTTTGGCATCTCACTTTCTTCCAAATAAATTTTGTAAGGAATTTTCTTATCCATCATAATACTTCCTTTCAGCGGTTATTCCGCTACCAATTTGGGGACTAAAGTCAGATGTTTTCATATAGATTTATAAGAGCACTTAATCTGCATAAAAAAAAGACCTTCATCCCAACGACAGTTACTGCCGGGACAAGAGTCTAATAATCTCCTGCGGTGCCACCCTGCTTGACATAGTATACTATGTCCACTTACACATACTAACATATGCTTACGTTGTTAACGGAGTATCTGCTCCGGCTCGCATACTTAAATTTTCTGCTTGCCCTCAGAAGCCCATTCCTCTTTGCTCTGCTATGCCACAATCCCATCACCTGTGGCTCTCTGTAATAGAGAATTCAAAAAGTACTTACTCTTCCTCTTCAGTTTAATGAGATTTTATCACAGGAATAATTTTCCTGTCAATTATTTTATTTAAAATATTTTAAATCAATTGTATAATGGAAATACTCATAAGGAAACGACGTAAAGGAAAATGGATACGGAGATAATACGTAGATGAAATTTGATATGCACTGCCACACAAAAGAAGGTTCAATAGACGCACGAGTAGACTTAGAACATTATATAAAGAAACTAATAAAAGATGGTTTTGATGGAATGTTAATAACTGATCATAACTCCTATAAGGGATATGAAAAGTGGGAAGATTTGAAGCAAAAAATAATAACCTCCAAGCCTTTTACCGTACTGAAGGGAATTGAATATGATACCTTAGATGCCGGACACTTTATTGCCATTCTCCCAGACGAAGTAAGTTGTAAACTGTTGGAACTAAGGGGACTCACTGTCAATGAACTGGAAAAACTGGTACACCATCTTGGCGGAATCCTTGGTCCTGCCCATCCCTATGGAACGGGATATTTTGCATTTATGCACACTCGTCCGGGTAAGAGAAATAAATCAATTATGGAACGTTTTGATTTCATAGAAACCTTTAACTCCTGCGCACATCCAAAAGCAAACGAAAAAGCATTCGCACTTGCTGAAAAATTGCATCTTCCTCATTTTGCGGGTTCGGATGCACACCGAAAGGCTGCCGTTGGTACCGCATTCACAGAATTTGAAAATAGCATTCATAATAATAATGATTTGATTGAATCGGTTAAAAAAGCTAAAAAGTGTCCTCAGTTTTATAATTGCCCAGATAGTGAAGCCTGTCATAAAGATTTGAAAGAAATTCATACCTGTAATCTGCCAAAAGTAGACCATGATGTAATGACTAACGTATATATCCATACCAATTTTATTATTAGAGAACTCGGTGTTATTGGATATTACTTATATAATAAAGGTGCTGCAGCTTTTCGTTTTCCGGAAAGGCGACGTGCCAAAAAGCATTATTATAATTTAGGTAAAAAATGAAATAAAAAAAGGATACCAATTTTCATAAATTATGAACCGGCATCCTTTTTTACGTGGTGAATTATTATACTTCTAACTTCATGTCTCCATCGACAATCCATTTCTTTTGTCTCATAAATTCTGATATTGCAAGTGAAAGAACTGCAGGCAAAATAATTTGAATGACTAAAATCTTTATAAGTACAACACCTCCTGATCCACCCTCAGAAACCATTGTTTGAAACGTGTTGATCTGCCCTACCAGACCAGCTGTTCCCATACCAGAACCAGTTGGATTATTCGTCATATGTAATAGTAATGTTGATACAGGCCCCAAGATTGCACTTGTAATAATTGCCGGTAACCAAATAACAGGCTTTCTTACAATATTTCCTATCTGAAGCATACTTGTCCCAAGACCCTGTGCAAGTAATCCGTTAACCTTATTTTCCCTATAAGATGCAACAGCAAATCCAACCATGTTTGCACAACATCCAACTGTTGCAGCTCCCGCCGCTATTCCATTCAACCCTAAAATTATACCAAGTGCTGCGGAACTAATCGGTAAAGTCAAAATAATTCCCATTAATACTGATACAATAACTCCCATTACGAATGGTGCCTGTTCTGTCCCCCAATTAATCATTGTTCCTAACCATGTCATAAATTCGGAAATAGGTGGTCCTACTAAAAGTCCAACTGTACTTCCTGATACGATACAGACAAAAGGTGTAACGAGAATATCTACCTTTGTTCTACCAGATATAAATCTTCCTATATAAATTACGGTAATCGCAGAGATAAAAGCTCCCAATGGTTCCCCTGGTCCTGCTAACTGCATGACACCATCTGCAAATATTGTCTGAGCAATAATTTTAGATGCAAAAGCTCCACTCATGCCTGCTGCTGCTGATGAAACGATTACAAGCGGGCTGGACTTTAGTTTTATTGCAACTCCACACCCAATTCCTGCCCCTGTAATTGCAGATGCTACTTTTCCCATAATAAACAAATAGTTTCCAATGGCTCCAGGAATCAGCGTTCCAATCTGGCAGATTATAGTTCCTATTATTAATGTTGCAAATAGACCACTTGCCATACCACCGAGACCATCGATAAAAATCTCCCTTAAAATTTTTTTCATAATTGCTCCTCTCAGAATATTCATGTGTATTACATCTGTCTTGTCAGTCAATACACTATCATTTCTGTTAAGAAAAAGCAAGACTTTTATCTAGAGGTTGCAAAGAAAAGAAAAGAAAAATAAATCTTAATAAGTCAATTCCTGCACATCCCTTAACTGTATATAATCCGTTATGGTAGCAATAAATGCTGAATTTGTAGGCTTTGATTTTTTACCAACTGATTTTCCAAATAATATATCCTGCATTTTACCATCATTTTTTACCCAGGCGCTTTCTATTGCATGTCTGATAGCATGTTCTACTTTATTTGGTGTAGTAGCAAAGTGCCTTGCAATTTCAGGATATAATCTTTTTGTTACACTATCAATCTCACTACGGTCATGAATACATATTTCAATGGCTTTTCTCAAATACGAATACCCACTTAAGTTGGACGGAATTCCAATTTCAGCAAGAAGTTGCGTGATTTTTACGTAATTGTCCTTTGACTTGTCGCTATCATTATCGTAAGATAATGTTAACCTAAAGCCGGTATTATTTTTTAAAAT
>CAZQTM010000144.1:0-5733 GCA_964595855.1 uncultured Lachnospiraceae bacterium
TTTTTAATACAAACAGCCAGGGAAGGTAACAAATAATCGAGCAAAGCACGCTTACTATCCAATATTTTAAATACACTCTCTTATCCATCTTAAGCAGAATCCATATAAGCAAATTAATATATAATGCAATGATGGCTATACAAGCATAATATTGCGTATACGCAGTAAAAATACCACAAAGAAACAAAACAATAAAATTGATATATTGTTTTCCCTTCTCATTTGCAATTCGTATTGTCATAATAAATGCTAATGTAATAAAGAAGGAAGCAAGAGAATACATACGAATCTCAACCATATAATTCGCTAACTGTGGCATTGCCATAAAAAGAAAAAGAAAGAGCCCCATATTTCTTCTGCCAAATTCTTTTCTGATTGAAGTAAACCCAATCACAAAAATACCTACTGCCGGAAGTACTGATGATAATTTAAAAATGATAATTTCTGAAACCTTTGGGAAAAAGACAGCACAAATATCATGTAACGTTTTTAGGTAAAAATAATACAAAGGTGGATGCACGTCATTTGCTGTTATCTGAATAATATCACGATAAGAATGTGAAGACATTCCAACAGAAAAAACTTCATCATACCATATGTCTTTTCCAAAACATTGGGCAATTACCACTCCTAACAGGATAAATGCAATCAGTGTCAGAAAATCTCCTATTAATTTATTCCATCTGCAATTTATTGTTTTCATAACGAATAGTATACCATGTCCCCTGAAATTAGCAAAGTGTTGCCAATTCATTTTAATGCCTTTATAATAGCCTTAAAATAACTTTAAAGGTAAAAAAACAATGAATAAGCTGAATTTTCTACTGAATAAAAATAAAACACTTATCATGATTCTTATTGTATGCCTGATTAGTGCTATTCTTCAGGGTAACAGTTCCTTTTTCTATGGTTCACATATGATAAAAACAACTCTATTTGCTATCATAACTTTTTTGTTTCTTGGGTACCTTTATTATCTTTCTGTGACAGACAAGCTAAATGAAGAAAATGCTGTTTTTATGATAACCCTTGCAGGTGTATTACTACGTGCTTTCTATATTATTTTTACTGGCGTTTATGACAGACAACATGATGGTGGTGCATTTTCATCTCTTTCTGATGATTTTGTAAATGCGGGTCATCTCGGCTATATTGAATATTTCTGTAAGTTTGGCCATTTACCTAATTTTAGTCCATATAAACTATTTTCATATTACCATCCTCCGCTTCACCATATCATATCCGCAGTCTTCATCAAGTTAAATTTATTGTTTGGTGTAAAGGAGGCTTTAGCGTTTGAAAACGTACAAATTCTGACACTTGCCTATTCATCCTTTTGTATTCCTATTTCATATAAGATTTTTAAGAAAATAAATATGAGTGGAAAACACATATTACTTTCTTTGGCACTGATAGCATTTCATCCTGGTATGATTTACATGTCAGGAAGTATCAACAACGATATGTTTGCAACTATGCTTACTTTTTTATGCTTCTATTTTTCATTAAACTGGATTAATAATAAGACACTTCCTAATTTATTAAAAATTGGGCTTTCATTAGGATTTGGTATGATAACAAAATTAAATACTGCCGTAATGGCATTTCCACTAGCTGCAATATTTTTATACCATTTAATGAAAGAAAAAAAATCCGGCAATTTCATAAGGTGTATAAAAAACTATATTATTTTTGGAATCATTACAGCCGGTATTGGTCTTTCATGGGTGTTAAGAAATCTGATTTTCTACCGCACGAATCCCGGAGTTCCAGTATTGACCGAGGAATCGGTACTCTATATCGGACGATATACTTATCTTGATATCTTTGGTATACCATCAGATTTTGTAATTCGTTATCCATTCCACACCATTAACGGTAAACAAATCTGTAATGCTTGGCTTATTTTGTTCAGAACCTCTATATTTGCAGAAATACGACCTACAGATTTAAGTGAAGTATTAATGATTACATGTCGCATGGCTCTGATCTTAACAATGCTTTTAGGTGTTATTTGTGCCATCCTTACCGTAATAGTTGAGATTAACGAAATCAAAAAAGGTGATAAAGAATTAGGTATATTCCTGTTGACAGGTTATATATCCGTTGTTATCACCTTCATTGCCTTCATTATTAAATATCCTTATACCTGTAGCTGTGACTTCCGTTATGTTGTAATCAGCATACTATTTACAGCAATTACACTCTATCAGGTTAACTCTAAGAAATTATCTAACCGTGTTCTTAATCTTAGTATAGGTGTCATAAATTTTGGTATCATATCAATATTATTTTTGACTACTACAATTTTATTATTCTGGAATCAGTGGTAAAGATAAGATTTGCTTACTGTCTTTCTTATATAGATATGCATGATTGGATAGTATTTCCTCTGTCTTTAATTGCGTCTCATTGACATCATTTACCATCCGTGACAGATATGTTTCTTCAATATCATCATTTTTGGGAATTAGAATTACTTCATGAATAGAGCTTGGCAAAATATAGATATCTCTTTCAAATAACGTTGCAATATCTTCCAAGACATTTTCATAGAGCATGCTGGAAGCACCATTCAGCTTACTCTTATTGGTAAGCACATACATTTGAAGACTGGAATCTTTTAGTTCCTCTAATTGTGTTGTAACACGCTGCGTTGAATCTGGAATGATGGATTCCACATGAGTATCAGATGTTGGATTCTCTTCTTTATCCGTCAAAAATAATTCCTGTATAACATCTGTCATATTTTTCATCTCCATTGGAAACAATCTGGGCATATTACTTTTTGCATCCTCAAATAATATTTTTTCACTAATTCCCCATGTTCTAATATGATTATAATGAATTAAAATTGACCCACTCCCAATAAAATCATTGATAATAATACAGTAACAGACAACAGCAAGATCAAGAAATTTAAAATGTGGTACATCTTCTAACAGTTCTCTATTCATCTCATAATTCACAATTTTATAGCAAAGTTTTTTCCTTACCTTCTCATATTCATGAAAAAATTCAACATCCAGCTCATCGGTCATCTTATTATCCTCATAGACGCAAATGATATTGCTGATAATGTCCGCAAAGGATTTACCATTCTTAAAAGACTCATAATAATCATTGAGATAAATGGTAGGCACTATATTCTGGTCTTTTTTTGATATAGTAAGTCCTTTTAGAATGATGCCATTCGTCTTTCTGATATTTTGAATATTGATATCGTAATCCTCCTTATAGTAATCTGAAAGTGCAATTTTTGCCTGATTACAAAAATTTTCTAATATATCGGTTTTAATAACCATTATTTTCCCCTTTTCTTTTAAAATTTGTTGTTTAAACATGTACAAATCGAGTAGATCCCTACTCGATTGTCACGACATTCGCCAAATGTTTAAATAAACTTGACACTTGGCGAATTGTCCGCGCAAAAAAAGACAACGTATTCAAATTGAATTCGTTGTCTTATAAGCATATAAAAAGATATTTACAATTAAACTCTGGATAGATACTCGCCTGTACGTGTATCAATCTTAATTGTCTCGCCCTGATCTACAAACAATGGTACGGAAACAGTAGCTCCCGTCTCGACTACAGCAGGTTTTGTAGCTCCTGTAGCAGTATCTCCCTTGAATCCTGGTTCTGTGTCTGTAATCGTTAACTCTACAAAAAGTGGAGGTTCGATTGCAAAAACATTACCATTATGGGAACATACTTTACACATTTCATTTTCTTTAACAAATTTTAAAGCATCTCCGGTTGAATCTTTTCCAATTGCAATTTGTTCGAAATTTTCAACATCCATGAAATAATATAAATCACCATCATTGTATAAATACTGCATATCTTTTCTATCTATACGTGCTTGTGGGCATTTTTCAGTTGGACGGAAAGTCTTCTCAACAACACCGCCACTCTTGATGTTTTTCAACTTTGTTCTAACAAATGCGGCTCCCTTTCCAGGTTTTACATGCTGAAACTCAATGATCTGGAAAATGTTGGCATCTATTTCAATAGTAACACCATTTCTGAAATCACCTGCAGAAATCATAATTATTCCTCCTAATTAATATCACGTTATAATTCTTTACTAGTTTATACTATTATTCATCATATTTCAATACTTTTTTGTCTTAAGGAAGTCAATGGCCATTAAATAACCATCCAGGCCCTTACCATAAATTTGCTTATCACAGGCGGGAGCCGTAACAGAAAGTTTACGAAATTCCTCACGGTTTTGAATATCAGTAATGTGAATCTCAACTTTTGGGATTGTAAGGCTCATTAATGCATCGTGTATTGCATAACTATAGTGAGTATATGCGCCAGGATTGATTATAATCCCCTGTGTTCCGTCAAAATATGCTTCCTGTAAGCGATCAATAATAGAACCCTCATGATTACTTTGAAAACAGTCAATTTCGCAATCCACCTCCGTGCCCTTCTTTTTTATCATATCTATGAGGTATTGATAATCCTGCTTGCCATATAAATCCGGTTCCCGAATTCCTAAAAAATTCAAGTTCGGACCATTTATCACTAGTATCTTCATGATTTTAACTTTCCACCCTTTCGCATTCCTAAATATCTTCTTCCAATATTTCCCTGGAAATCTCTTCTATCATTTTGTTATCCACATCAATCACCAAATCGGATATTGATTCATAAATGGCATTGCGCTCACCCATCATTGTGTTTATCTTTTTTTCAGGATTATCTCCTTGTAATAAAGGACGGGTTTTATCATTCATCAGTCTACAATATATTGTTTCCGGTTTTGCCCGTAAATAGATTACATATCCAAACTGTTTTAATAATTCCTGATTGACTTTCCTTAGGGCAAGGCCCCCGCCCACTGATAAAATTCTGGGGACATTTTGCGTTTCATTTAACAAATCCATTAAACACTGTGTTTCCATTTCTCGAAAAGCTTCTTCTCCATCCGTCTGAAAAATATCTGCTATTTTTTTATTCTGACTCTGTTCAATTAAGCAATCGGTATCTAGAAATTGATAATGATTCATATTGCTTAACTGCTTTCCTATACTTGTTTTACCACTTCCCATAAAACCAATTAAAATTATATTATTCATTACCTTCTAAATTCCTCATAAGCACATCATATGTCTTTTCAATCACATCAATAGGAACCTGAGTTCTATTCCATAATTCAAATGAATAGACACCCTGATATAGCAACATTTTAAGTCCATGGTAAGAGGGAACTCCATAACTTCTTGCAAGTTTCATAAATTGTGTTTCACTAGGACGATATATAAAATCATAAACTACAGACAGTTTTTTAAAAAAGGATTCTTCTAAAACAGGTGACTGTTCGAAATCAGGTGAAAGTCCAACTTTTGTAGCCTGAAGTGCAATATAATCACTTCCAGGTATTTCACCCACATTTTCTATGGAATACGCTGTCGCATTGCTATATTTCAACTTATCCTGCAATTCCTTTACAATATTCTGTGCATGCTCAACCGTTCTATTGGCTATAATTAATTCTTTTACTCCTTTTAATGCACACAAAAATGCAGCTGCCCTTGCAGCACCGCCAGCTCCAATAATTACAACCTTATTTCCGGAAAGAAGAATTCCTTCACTAATTAGTGCTTGATACAGCCCCTGTAAATCTGTATTGTACCCTTTATAACCGCATTCTGTCCTGACAAGCGTGTTGACTGCACCAATCAAAGTTGCTTCGTCATCAATTTCTACTAATGAATG
>CAZQTM010000145.1:0-4300 GCA_964595855.1 uncultured Lachnospiraceae bacterium
TTCATAGAACGAAGCATTCCCTCTCCATATGTTTTATGATTTATATATCCGGTCGTCTGTATTTCCTCAAGTTTGTCCAGATATTCTGCCTCAGTGACAATGCGTTTATTAGGCTTTTTCTGTAAGGAATTAATCTGTGACTGAGTTCTTTTCTTTACAGGTTGGTTTTCCTTGCTTACCATAACCTGCTTATCTTCCTTACCTAATAGTTCATTGCTAAAGGTTGCTCCATCACGAAAACTAAAAATGCACAAAGTATTTTTTGCTCTTGTTACACCTACATAAAACAATCTTCGTTCTTCTTCGTATAATTTCAAATCGTCCTTTGAGGCTTTTTTACGATTCGTAATAACATTCTCCGGGAAAATTCCATCCTTAACATCCATAAGGTAAACTCTGTCATACTCTAACCCCTTACTTGAATGAATCGTTGATAAAATGAATTTACACTTTGAATTGTTTTTCTTCTCTCTTATCAGTATTGATAATTCCTGCAGACGTTCAACAAGCCTTAACGGTGATGATTCATTTGCAGCAACTGCTTCAATAATCTGAATCTTATTGTCCTTTATGTGTGATTTTTCTAAATAATCACCATATCCCATAAAATGAACAATCCGATATATTGCTTTATCAGCAGGTTCCCTAAGCAGTCCCTGCATATGAGTCTGCATGGATTTAACACACCTTTGTGTTCCCGGTTGAATTTTACCAAAGCGTAGTGTGGCATCTAAGATAGAAATTTCTTTCTTTTCACTATTTCTGCAAGCCTCCAAGGCTGCTGCCTTGTTCATGTACGTTCCAATTTTATAATAAATCTGCATAAACAGATCCGTATTGGTTTGATCCGCAGCAAACTTAATAATATTTTGAATGTCTAAAACCACTCTATGTGAGAAAAATGTCAGATCAGAATTTTTAATTCTGTAAGAAATCCCTTTTCTCTCAAGTAAATCGATAACGGGTAGTATGCTCTCATTATCACGAAATAATACTGCAGTCTCAACCTGACAATTCTCTGCTATTTTAACTAAATAAGGGTACTGTGCTTTACGACTTTTCATTTCGATATCACAGATATCTGCCCCTACATCTCTGGAAGCCCTCATACTCTTCTTATGTCGAAACTCATTCTTCTGAATAAACTGATCTGCAGCTGCCACAATCTTGGCATTTGATCTGAAGTTTTCTTCCATAAGAAGCACTTGTGCATGCGGATGATGTTCTTCAAATGAAAGCAAAGCCTCCGGATATGCCGCACGAAATCCGTAAATGCTCTGATCCTCGTCCCCAACCATAAATAAATTATCATATCTGCCTGCCAGCACTTCAATAATCTCGTGCTGTATCTTAGAAGTATCCTGTGCTTCATCCACACAGATATATTGATAAATATCCTGAAAATGTGAAAGAAGGTCCGGAGTTTTCTTAAGCATGGCTAATGCATATACCATCTGGTCATCATAATCCATTAAAGACTGGCTACGCATTTCACTGCAATATTCGTTATATATTTCTAGCAGTGGGATATCCTGCTCATCTGAAAGCTTCTTAATCTCATTCTGATTAAGCATCATATTTTTTACATAAGTAATCAGAGTACTTAGGTTCTTCAGATCACTTTCTGTTGGATATTCATTAAGTAGCTTCACATAGATTGCTGACAATAACTTCGTTTTATATCCCTCATCAGTCACCAAATCATATGCCTTTTTACCCACGCAGTTTCCATAGTAGCTGATAATCTTTGCACAGATTCCATTTATCGTTCGAAACTCTAATCGTCCTGCTAACTCATTGCCAAAAGTGGTCGCAAATCTTTTCTGCATGTCCTTTGTTGCTGCCACCGTATAGGTAACGGTAAGGATATTTTCAGGTTTGATTCCGCAACAATAAATCATATATCCAAGTCTCGTTACAAGAACTGTCGTTTTACCACTACCCGGCACTGCCAAAAGCAGGGTTGGATTATTTACAGACTTTACTGCCGCAAGCTGTTCATTATTTAATTGTATGTAAAATCGATCTATAAATTCATTTAATGTCATAATACAACAGTTTAACACAAATAACGAATTAGTACATAAAGATAACGGATTCTCTGATTTTTTGTGATGTTTCATCATCAGTCAAAATAGAAAGTAACTTAAATCCAAATTCCATAGCTGTAGCCATGCCACGGCTGGTTACAACATTTTCATCCACTACAACCATTTGACTGTTAATCACTTCTCTTGCATTTAAGTCTTTTTCATGTTTAGGATAACAGGTGGCTGATTTATCTGCTAGGACACCACATTTTCCAAGGACAGTAGGTGCAGCACATATTGCAGCAACTAATTTCTTTTCTGCATTTAATTGTTTTACCCAATCACATACAAGTGTACTATTTGCTAAATTAGTTGTGCCAGGCATACCACCCGGTAAAATAATGCCATCAACTGTATTGATATCAATGTCTTTTAAGAAACCATCCATTTGTATTTTTACCTGGTGTGCACTTGTCAATAATAAATCGTCAGTGATAGAACACATTAAAATCTCAACACCACCACGCCTTAGAATATCAACAACGGTTAATGCTTCTACCATCTCAAAGCCATCTGCAAATGTCATTACAACTCTTTTCATAATAAACCTCCATTAATATATTTTTTTATTTTAATTAATCCTATAAATGGATTATTTTCAAAAGTAAGTATCCATGCAAAAAGCATGAACGGAATGCATACAAGACTGGCATGAACCTCCAGCCGATTGCATGAAACAAATGAAATAACTGCTCCAAAATAATACCAGAAAAGGGTCAATGCATAAAATAACGCTTTATCCTTCTGATCATCTTTTTTATTAATCAGATAATCTCCCAGAGAAGATACAAATTGACGAACGTTATTTGTTGAAAAAATAGTAGAACAGTTATAAATGTCTGTACCATGAAATATTGACCATTGTGTTGATGTCATAAAAAATATAGGCAGTATTCCAATTAGTGGGTCTATTTCTGTTGGCAGTACACTTAGTAAAATTACTCCTAACATATTTACCAATATAACATATCTTTGCATATTAAACAGTTTTTGATTTAAAAGAAAAGTACAAATCAGAATTCCTGAACAATAAAGGATTAACCCGAATAGACGGATAGAGAATTCCTCCAAATTCTTTCCCAATAAAGTAAAAAGAATCTGAAACATATTTGTTGTTTGTGCAGATCCAAAATCTCCATTTCTACATAAAAGAGAATACCCACCTAAGAAGCCACCATTCAGACACATTATATAATGTAAGTATATTTCTTTTGTTTTAAAAACCATGAATCTTACTCCATCCTTTCTTTCAAGAAAGAGTGTATCATATATGTATGTACAAAAATATAGAATAATATTTATCATAACCATAGAAATTATCTATATGTTCTGATAAACTAACCTTAAAAAGGGGAAGGTAGTGAATATGGATATCAATTATGAATGTTATAAAGTTTTTAATATGGTAGTAAAATGTCAGAGCATAACAGCGGCAGCCAAAGCAATGGACCTCACACAACCAACCGTGACCCACTATATTCAAAAACTGGAGGAAAATTTACATTGTATTCTTTTTTTACGAGGAAAGAAGGGCGTTACGCTCACTCCAGAAGGGGAAATAATATATCATTATATTGATATAGCATGTGAAAACATGATGCGAGCTGAAAAAGAATTGGAACGTTACAGAAAAAATGAAAGTGGCGAATTGGCAATCGGAGCAAATGAAACTACACTTCACCATTTTTTATTTCCATATATAACAAAATACCGCAAAGCATATTCTGGAATTAAATTGAAAATATATAATAATGTTGCTCCGGTCATTATGGAGCAGATAGAAAAAGGGAATCTTGATTGTGGTATTATTTTTAGCCACAATGACTTTGAAAAAGAAGAATTGTTCGTAAAGGAATTAGCAAATTTACCATATATTATGATAGCCGGGAATGCCATGATTGAATTAAAAAATCGTCAGGTTACGTTACATGAATTAGAGAACTATCCATTCGTTGGATTAGATGAGAATACAGTATCAGGGCAGGCTCATAGAAAATTTTTTATAGAAAATAATTTTGCATATCATCCAGATATTGTTCTAGCAACTGCAGATCTTGTTGTACCTACAGTTGCTAATAATCTTGGAATCGGACTTGTACCCAAACCATTTGCCACAGACGCTTTGAACCAAGGTGAGATTTTTGAAATTAAGATAAAAGAAGAAATACCTTCCCGTTCTATCTGTTTTGTATGTAAAGAATCCCGAATTA
>CAZQTM010000145.1:4400-5724 GCA_964595855.1 uncultured Lachnospiraceae bacterium
TCTAATATTACGGAAATGATTTCACAGATAACATCTTTTCTTTCATAATCATTTCTAAGGTCCAACCGTAATAGTCCACAGTTTGTAAAATAGTCGTCTGCACTACGATGAAATAATTCGATTGTTCCAATTGTCTGCTGTTTCTTTTTATCAATAATGGCAAAGCGAACAAAGCCCTGCTGTTTATATTCTCTTAGCCAATATTGTATTGCTTCCTGCATTCTTTCTTTTGTTGGATAATAAAAGTTATCCCCACCACAATTATCACTATTAAAGTAGGGCACCGTATTTTTATCCCCATAAACTTTAAGCAAATCTTCTACATCACTTTGGTCTACTAATCGAAGAAGAAAAGATTCATCTTCTAATACCGGACATTCTTCATATACATGACTCATTTTGTTTATCCTCCATATTCTTCTAATAAGCTATTACAAGTTTGTAAAATACGTTCTATTAATTGCTTTGGCTCTATGATTTTTATTTTACTGCCGAGTGATAAAATCACCCCGTACCAATAGGTCTCATTCTCTGGAACTGTGAAAGAGAATTCAAAATCACCATTTTCATATTCCTTTGTAATTTTTCCATTCAAATATTCTCTGCATCTTATTTTCACTTTGGATTTTCCATATAATTTAACAGTGATTCTTTTTCTTTCATCCTTTTGTTCCAAATCAACATTTAAGTCTTCTTTTTTTCCGGTATCTATCATATTTGTAATGATTAGGTCCTGCATTCTAACCAATTTAAATTTACAGTTAGCCTGATGTTTCTCGTAATAACCAGTCAAATACCAGCTATACCATTTGAATTCTACGCCTACCGGTTCTACTATGAATTGTTTTTCTTCATCCTGACCATTTCTATATAAAAACTGAACCTTTTTATTCTGATTAATTGCCTGCTCTAAAATATGTATCTTTTCATTTATTGAAGAATCTTCACTGGCAACACCAAAATCCACCTGCACCGGAGCCTGTTTATGATCTGAAAGAAGCTCCATCTTATTTAATGACTGTTCCACATCTTTATTTGTATACGCACTTAGTAATCCCTTCAAAGCTGTTACAATATAATCAAAATCATTCTGACTCACAACCTGTTTATCTAAAACATAGTTCTCCATAATCCCAAAACCACCATTTATCCCTGGTGTAGAACAAATGGGAATTCCAGCACGGTCAAGAGTATCCATGTCCCTCATAATAGTTCTTGATGAAACTTCATACTCTTTAGCTAACTTGCTTGCTGATGTTTTACCATGATTCATCAAATATATTGTCAACGCTAACAGGCGATCTGTTTTCATATGTCCTCCTTA
>CAZQTM010000146.1:0-5631 GCA_964595855.1 uncultured Lachnospiraceae bacterium
AAAGATTGAATATTTTCATATTCAATCTTTTTTTTTATACTTCATTTGAACAAGAAAAGAAAGAAGAGATGTATGTGAAAAAATTTAGCACGCGAATCGTAAAATGCCGGTTCTTAATTCTTATTGTCAGTTTTGCCTTACTAATTCCGTCGACGATTGGATATCTGAACACAAGAGTAAACTATGATATTCTTTCGTACCTTCCAAAGAACATTGAGACAATGATTGGCCAGAAAATTTTGGAAGATGATTTTGGAACAGGTGCTTTTTCCATGTGTGTGGTTGATGGCATGGAATTTAAGGATGTTGCAAAATTAAAAGAAAAGATTGAGTCAGTAGACCATGTTAAAAAAGTAATTTGGTATGACAGTTTTGCTGACTTATCTATTCCGGTAGAAATGTTACCGGACGATTTGAAGGAAACATTTGTAAAGGATGACGCTACACTGATGGCAGTCGTATTTGATACCACAATGTCATCGGACGAAACAATGGAAGCCATTGAAAATATTAGACAGGTAACACAGAAACAATGTTATATCAGTGGCATGTCAGCGGTTATCACAGATACAAAAAATCTATCAAATAGGGAAACACCAATTTATGTTATGATAGCCGTTATACTTTCCACAATCGTGTTGTCATTAACAATGGACAGTTTTTTAGTTCCAGTATTTTTTCTGTTAAGTATTGGATTTGCCATTATTTATAACCTGGGAACAAATATTTTCCTGGGGCAGATTTCATATATCACCAAAGCATTAAGTGCTGTTTTACAGCTTGGAGTAACCATGGATTATTCCATTTTCCTCTGGCATAGTTATAAGGAAAAACAGGAAGAATCAAACAAAGATAAAAAAGAAGCAATGGCACTTGCCATACAAAGTACAATCAGCAGTGTTATTGGAAGCTCCATTACAACAGTAGCCGGATTTGTAGCACTGTGCTTCATGAGCTTTACACTGGGTATGGACTTAGGTGTTGTAATGGCTAAGGGTGTTATTTTCGGCGTTATCTGCTGTGTAACAGTTCTGCCGGCCATGATACTTATTTTTGATAAGGCGATTGAGAAGACTACTCATAAGGTTATTATACCGAATATTAACAAAATTTCTAATTTTGTAATTAAACACTATAAGATTATAGCAGTACTATTTATATTAGTCTGGATACCTGCAATTTATGGATATACCCATACACAGGTTTATTACAACTTAGATGAGACATTACCAAAAGACTTAGACAGTATTGTTGCGAACCAAAAATTAAATGATACATTTAATATGAATGCGACACATATTTTGCTCACAGACAGTTCCATGAGTGAAAAAGATGTATCAAATATGATCAAAGAAATTAATAATGTAGATGGTGTTAAAACAACCATTGGATTAGATGCATTTGTTGGTCCAAATATTCCAAGGCAGCTAATTCCATCCTCGTTTACGGAAATGCTTGAAAATGATAAATATCAGATGATGTTAATCAATTCTAAGTATAAAGTAGCTTCCGATGAGGTTAATAATCAGGTTGATAAATTAAATGCCATTATTAAGCGGTATGATCCAAGTGGGATGCTTGTTGGTGAAGCCCCATGTACGAAGGATTTGATCCGTATCACAGATAAAGATTTTAAAGTAGTCAGTGCAGTATCAATAGGGGCAATTTTTATTATTATTGCACTTGTATTCAAATCAGCTTCATTACCAATTATTTTGGTAACCGTTATTGAATTTGCAATATTTATTAACATGGGTATTCCTTGTTACACCGGTACAGAAATACCGTTTATTGCATCCATTGTCATTGGAACCATTCAGCTTGGAGCTACAGTTGATTACGCAATTCTGATGACTAACCGCTACAAAACAGAGCGTTTCGCAGGAAAGACAAAAGTTGAGGCAATCACGATTGCCCATAAGACATCTGTTCAGTCTGTTTTAATTTCTGCTTTAAGCTTTTTTGCAGCAACATTTGGTGTTGGATTATATTCCAATATCGATATGATAAGTTCTCTCTGCAGTTTAATGGCCAGAGGTGCGATCATCAGTATGATTGTTGTTATCTTTATACTGCCAAGCACATTTATGATTTGCGACAAATTAATCTGCCATACAAGCATAGGATTTATCAATAAAGAGACAAAAACGGTTTGACATAAGTTGGAAAGGAAGATGATTACATGAATAAAGAAATTTGGGCTGGTAAGAAACTAGTCATTAAAATAGTCACAAGCGTTGTTGCTGTTTCTCTTGTAGGAACCGGAATTGGTGTAGGGGTTGTAAAAGCAAACAATAATACGTCTAAAGATACAGAAGTAACAACAACAAAAAAAGAAGAGAAAAAAGATAGTAATAAAGATAGAGATAAAGATCAGGAAGAACTATTAAAGAAGGTGATTAAGACTCAGGTAGGATCTGATGATTCTAAGGTAGGGAAAGAGGAAAACGTATATGTTATTACCGATGCATATGGAACTTCAAAAGAGGTAATTGTCAGTGACTGGTTAAAAAATCCTCAGGGAAAAGATACCCTGAAAGATGCCAGTGACTTAAAAGATATTAAGAATGTAAAGGGTGACGAGACATTTACACAGGGAAATGATGGCGCACTTACATGGAAAGCAGCCGGCAATGATATCTATTATCAGGGTACCACAGAAAAAGCCATTCCGGTTGATGTAAAAATAACATATTATCTTAATGGTAAGGAAATGAAACCGGAAGATATGGTTGGCAAGTCAGGCAAAGTAACCATCCGTTTTGATTATGATAACAAAGAAAAGAAGACCGTTCAGATTAATAATAAAGATGAGGAAGTGTATGTACCCTTCACCGTAATGAGTGCAATGGTTCTTCCAACAGATAAATTTGCAGACATTACCGTTAAGAATGGTAAAGTGATGTCAGAAGGATCAAACAATATCATTATGGGACTCGCATTTCCAGGTCTTCAGAAAAGCTTAAACATAGATGAAGAGGAATTAAAAGATAAAGATATTGAGATTCCGGATTACGTTGAAGTGAATGCAGTAACTAGTGATTTTTCACTTGATATGACACTCTCCGTAGTCTTAAGCGATGCTCTTTCAGATATTCATTTAACAGATTCTATTGATTTCAGCGACATTGATAAGGACATGGATAAGCTGACAGATGCAAGCAGCGAACTGCAGGATGGAACCGGCAAGTTAAAAGATGGGGTAAATACCTTAAGCGAAAAAACAGGTGAATTTCAGAACGGTGCCAATAAGTTAAGTGATGGAATAAAGGATTATACAAATGGAGTATCAACACTTGCAGGTGGTATAGATACATTAAAGAGTGGTGCACAGAGTGCAGCAGATGGGGCAAGTAAGTTAGCATCAGGTGCCAGTGATGCTAAATCAGGAGCCGATAAACTTGCCTCAGGAGCGTCAGATCTAGCATCTGGGGCACAACAAGTATCAGGTGGTGTGAATACACTAAGTAGCACAATGACACAGATGGGTACTGATATTGCTGGTAAAATCGAATACTTGAATAGTCAAAAATCAGGTTTAGACCCTACTGCAAATGCAGCCACCATAGCAGTAATTGATGGTAGAATTGATACTTTACAAACAATACTAAGTCAATTAGGTGATCCAACATTACAAGGTAGTCTGAATGCTCTGGTAACGGGAGCTAATGACTTAGCAACAGGTGCTGCTAGTCTTTCACAAGGGGCTGCAGATTTACAGAGTGGTTTGGGAACATTATCTTCAGGAGCCAGTGATTTAAGCAGTGGTGTTAACCAAATTAATTCCGGTGCTGATCAATTAAAATCTGGTGCAGATACATTAACAGCCAATTCAGCAACATTAGTTGATGGTGCCAACACCTTAGTAGATGGAACCAATAAACTGGCTGATGGTGTAAATGAGTTAAAGACAGGTGCGAATGACCTTGATGAGGGCATGGTTAAGTTTGATAAAGAAGGAATATCCAAATTAACAGATACATTTGAAGGTGAAGGAAAAAATGTAGTAGACCGTTTGAAAGCAACGATGGATGCCAGCCATGATTATCATACCTTTACTAAATTACCGGATGGAATGGATGGAAGTGTGAAGTTCATTATCCGTACAGAAGCAGTCAAATAACTAATACAGTTTGCATACAGTGTAATCCCCTCTAAAACAGTCTTGATATGTTATCGTATCAGGGCTGTTTTTTGCGCGGACAATGAGCCAAGTGTCAAGTTTACTTGAACATTTGGCGAATGTCGCGACAATCGAGTAGGAACCTACTCTATTTCATATAGGTACTTGAATTTTTTGATAAAACTTGTTATGTTTTGATTAGGGAAAGGAGGGTATGCTTATGAAAAATACCTTCAGACGTCCTGAAAAGGACACTTCCTTACGTTAGCATGTTACCCTGATTGGTAATGTGCTTCACATATATAAGAAGAGGGCATTCGTTGTAATAAACGAACGCCCTCTTCACTTTTATCTTATCAATGAATCTGTCCCATTTTATCAAGCAGGTTAATTTTAATATCATATAGCTTAGCAGATAAATCAACGTATACCTTATGAGGATTAACAAGACGTCTTGTTTCATCCCATAGAGTAGCTAATTCTTCTTGGCAGTAAGCTCGGATGTCCATAACTTTTGGAGAGGTATAAACACATTCTCCATTTTTAAATACAGGCACCATCATTTCACGTAAAGTAAATGTACCGGGTTCCATCTTTGTTTTCTTCCATGGTTCTGCCGGATCAAATAATAGAAGTGGCTTATTCTCACTAAATTTCTCATCTACGAGGCAAATAAGATCGGCTTTAACTTTGCCGGTTTCTTTTTCATATACACGATAGATTGTTTTGTTGCCTGGGTTTGTGATTTTTTCTGTATTCTCTGATAATTTAATTTTCGGTATAAAGGTTCCGTTTTTATCCTTCACAGCAGCTAATTTATAAACACCGCCAAAGGAAGGCCAGTCTTTAGACGTTATAAGGTGTGTGCCAACGCCCCATGAGGTAATGGCTGCTCCCTGAGTTTTTAAACTATCAATTAGGAATTCATCAAGATCGTTCGAAGCAGAAATGATAGCATCCTTAAATCCGGCATCATTTAACATTTTTCTTGCCTTTTTTGAAAGGTAAGCAAGATCTCCGCTGTCTAATCGAATTCCATAGAACGTAAGTGGAATACCTTCTTGCTTCATTTCCTTAAAGACTTTAATGGCATTTGGTACACCTGACTTTAAGGTATCGTACGTATCAACCAATAAAATACATGCTGTTGGATACATGTTTGCGTATGTTTTAAATGCAGTATATTCATCTGGAAAACTCATAATCCAGCTATGGGCATGTGTTCCTTTTACGGGAACATCAAATAATTGTCCGGTTAGTACATTACTGGTTCCGATACAGCCACCTATCATGGCAGCTCTTGCTCCATATGTTCCGGCATCGGGGCCCTGTGCTCTTCTTAACCCAAATTCCATGATGCCATCGCCTTTTGCTGCATAGCAGACACGGGAAGACTTTGTTGCAATCAGAGATTGATGATTAATAATATTAAGAATTGCTGTTTCAACAAGCTGAGCTTCCATTATAGGAGCAATAACTTTTATCATAGGTTCTCTTGGAAACATGAC
>CAZQTM010000147.1:0-5624 GCA_964595855.1 uncultured Lachnospiraceae bacterium
AGTATTACAACAGGTGGACACTATGCTTATCTCAAAATAGCAGAAGGCTGTGATAAACACTGTACGTATTGTATCATACCAAAAGTAAGGGGAAATTATCGTTCCGTTGAAATGGATGTTTTGGTAAATGAGGCTAAACAGCTTGCATTATCAGGTGTCAAGGAGTTAATTTTAGTAGCGCAGGAGACGACAGTGTATGGTAAGGATATATACGGAAAAAAATGTCTACCGGATTTATTAAAGAAACTTGCAGAGATTGATGGTATAGTCTTTATCAGACTTTTGTATTGTTACCCAGAGGAAATCACGGATGAATTAATTGATGTAATTAAATCAGAACGAAAAATATGTCATTATCTTGATATGCCTATTCAACATGCATCTGATACCATACTAAAAAGGATGGGCCGAAAAACCAATCAGCAGGATATTCGAAACATTGTAACCAAATTGAGACAGGAAATTCCGGATATCTGTTTAAGAACAACGTTAATAACAGGATTCCCACAGGAATCGGTTAATGACCATAAAGAGTTAGTAAAATTTGTAAAAGAAATGCAGTTTGATAGGCTTGGGGTTTTTACCTATTCCCCAGAAGAAGATACTGTTGCAGCGAAAATGAAAGGTCAGATTCTTCCGTTTATAAAAGAAAGACGAAAGAATGAAATCATGAAGATACAACAGAAAATTGCTTTTAAAAAAGCAGAAGAGACCATTGGGAAAAAAGTGACAGCATTGATTGAAGGCAAACTTGTTGAAGACAATATTTTTATTGGAAGAACGTATAAGGATGCTCCAAATGTAGATGGATATGTATTTGTTCACAGTGATCGCGAACTTGTTACAGGTGATGTTGTTACAGTCAGAATTACAGAGTCGAATGAATATGATTTAATAGGAGAAATTGAATTATGAATTTACCAAACAAATTAACAATTTTTAGAGTAATACTTATTATCCCTTTTGTAATTATTATGCTTTCCGATTTTTTAGGGGATGCTTCAAAGTGGGTAGCACTTGCCATATTTATTATTGCAAGTCTGACAGATTTACTTGATGGAAAAATAGCCAGAAAATACAATCTTATTACGAATTTCGGAAAGTTTATGGATCCTTTGGCAGATAAGCTTTTAGTAAGTGCCGCTATGATCTGCTTAGTAGAAATTGGAAAAATTCCTTCATGGATTGTAATAGTCATTATCAGCAGAGAATTCATTATCAGTGGATTCAGATTAATTGCATCTGATAATGGTGTTGTGATTGCTGCAAGCTATTGGGGAAAATTCAAAACAGTATTTCAAATGGTAATGGTTGTTCTTATGATTGCTGACATTAGTCAGATTCAGCTATTAACAACTGGGATTATGTGGGTTGCTTTGGTATTAACAGTAATATCGTTAATAGATTACCTGATAAAAAACAAGGATGTTATGAAAGACAAAGCATAGTGATTCATTAATAGATTACTGGAAAGGAAGTGCAGGATGGTAGTTGAATTAATATCTGTTGGAACGGAGATTCTTCTGGGGAACATTGTAAACACAAATGCAGCGTATCTTTCAGAACAGTGTGCAAAATTGGGATTATCATGTTATTATCAGACAGTTGTTGGAGATAATGAAAGCCGTTTATCTGAAACACTTCAGACTGCTTTATCACGCTCAGACATTATTATTCTATCTGGTGGGCTTGGACCTACCGAAGATGATCTGACAAAAGAAGTTACTTCTAAAGTTTTAAACAGAGAGCTTATTTTGGATAGTAATTCAAAATCGCGAATAGAAGTCTTTTTTAGTAAGAGAGGATTACAGATTACAGATAATAACTGGAAACAGGCAATGGTACCGCAAGGAGCAATTGTAGTAGATAATGATAATGGTACGGCACCCGGAATCATAATAGAAGAAGGAAGTAAGAGTGTTATTTTACTACCTGGACCACCCAACGAATTATTACCTATGTTTGAAACTTCCATTATGCCATACTTGAAGAAGAAACTTCCAGGGACAATCTATTCAAAGACAGTTAAGATATGTGGAATTGGTGAAAGCACAGCGGAAACCATGATCAAGGATATGATTGATACTCAGACAAATCCAACAATAGCACCCTATGCCAAAACGGGAGAAGTACATTTACGTGTTACAGCTAAAGCGGAGGATGAGAAAGAAGCTAGAAAACTTACCAAACCGGTCGTGAAAGAATTAAAAGAGCGATTTGGAAGTAATGTTTATACGACCGAAGAAAATGTAACATTGGAGAAGGCGGTTGTTGATTTAATGCTTGCAAATAATCTTTCTGTTTCTACCGTAGAATCATGTACAGGAGGTATGCTTGCAGCACGTCTTATTAATGTACCAGGAGTATCAGAAGTATTTAAGTCAGGATTCATTACTTATTCCAATAAAGCAAAGAGAAAGTTAGTTAATGTAAAGAAAACAACTCTGGAACGATATGGTACAGTAAGTAAACAGGTTGCAGAAGAAATGGTAAAGGGAGCCCATTTACAGAATAAAGCAGACGTTATCGTTTCTGTAACCGGTATCGCGGGGCCTGATGGAGGAACTAAGGATAAACCGGTTGGACTTGTATATGTTGCCTGCTTTGTATGCGGAACCGTAACAGTAAAAGAATATCATTTTAGTGGCAACCGATCTAAAATACGAGAAACTATAGTTGCAAATACCTTGACATTAATGCGTCAATGTATTCTGGAGTATTATAGCGAAGTGACATTTGGAAAAGAAAAGGAATAGTATTTTGGTAAAGAATGGGGGACATGTCATGGATGAAAAGAATGAATTTGATAAGTCTGAGACAAACGAGGAAGCAATTATTGACGATTTAACAGTTGCAGAGAATATTATAGAGACAAATGGCGATGAGAAACTATACGAAGAGCCAATGCCACATAAGGTCCCCCATGATTCGCCGTATTCACCTTTATATAATCCACGGGGAGACAAAACAAGTAAGAATACGCTTACTGCTGTTTTAATGTTTGCATTGGTGTTCTTTTTAATTATTGCATTAATTATGGCAGTCTCCCATATAGTGAAAACAGCTATGTTTGAAGTGAATACCAGCCAGGTAATGAACGGAAATCTATCGAAAGAAATCAAGGACTTTTTTGGTAAAGATGATATACAGGAGAACGAAATACCTGAGGAAAATGAATCAATTCAGGATGGTGAATACATACCAAACAGTAAAGATAAATACTATGATCATATTGTTGATTCCATTGATAAAACTTTGTCCTATTCAATTAAAAAGGAAACATATAACTATACAGATGCAGACAAGAATGTAGATATTTCTATAGATTATCCTCAAATAACGAATAGCACTATAGAAAGCCAAGATAATATCAATAAATATATTGAAGAAACAGCTCAATTCTATCTAAAGAATTATGCGGCACATCCTGAAAAAGGTAATGTTTCTGATTGCACAATCAAAATTCAAAGTTATGTTACCTTTATGAGTGAAGATATGATGTCTGTTGTATTGAATGAACAAATTGAAATGCAAGGAATCTCATATCTGGATTTGTTTTGCATTAATGTGGACATTCCGTCTGGTCAAATACTTGACAATAAAAACATGGTAGAATTCTCAGAAGAACTTGGGAAAGAGTTCAGAAGTGCAAGCAACATGCAAAATGGAGAAATGGATTTTATTAATATGGTTTCAGATAAGGAAATAGCAGCTTATATGGAAGATAATAAGAGTGGTATTGTTTTTTACACTCCTGTCGGTCTTGAACTTGGTTTCAATTATGCTGTGGAGGATCAGAGTGGCTGGGTAACTGCAACATTTAAGGACTATCAAAAACTGATTAAAAAGATATAGATATTTCAATAAATTATCATAAGCGAGAGAGATATCATGTTCTCTTTTGCTTATGATTGTAAATTATAATTGAATTGGTAAAAAATCTATGATATTATTTATGTACACACCTATCTTAAAGTAATATAATTTTCAATTCCGGCTTTTCTGCCAGCGGCATACCTGCCGATTATCCAGATATAAAAAAATACAGGAGGGATGCTATTGAGGGAGTTTTATTGGACTCTATTTATATATAATAATAAATAAAGCAAAGCAGTAAATTACGTATATGAAACTATTATTCTATTGACAAATACGAACATATGTTTTATTCTATTGTAAGAACATCTGTTCTATTCAGAAGGAGAATCGAGATGGAAAGAGAAGATAAATTAAAAGCATTGGATGCAGCACTATCACAGATTGAAAGACAGTTTGGCAAGGGTGCAGTTATGAAACTGGGAGACCCTATGACGCAGATGAGCGTCGAGACAATACCGACTGGCTCATTGAGTCTTGATATAGCATTAGGACTTGGAGGAATTCCCAAAGGAAGAGTTGTTGAAATATATGGACCTGAATCAAGTGGTAAGACAACGGTAACGTTACATATGATTGCAGAGGTACAAAAACGCGGAGGAATAGCAGGCTTTACTGATGCAGAGCATGCATTGGATCCAGCATATGCAAAGAATATTGGAGTTGATATAGATAATCTTTATATCTCACAACCGGATAATGGTGAACAGGCACTCGAGATTACAGAGACTATGGTACGTTCAGGAGCAATTGATATTGTCGTTGTCGATTCTGTTGCAGCACTTGTTCCCAAGGCAGAGATTGATGGCGATATGGGAGATTCTCATGTTGGATTGCAGGCACGTTTGATGTCGCAGGCTCTGAGAAAATTAACTGCTGTTATTAGTAAATCCAACTGTACTGTTATCTTTATTAATCAGCTGAGAGAAAAAGTTGGTATTATGTTTGGTAATCCGGAGACAACTACCGGTGGTCGAGCATTAAAATTCTATTCATCTGTTCGTCTAGATGTCAGAAGAATCGAATCTTTAAAACAGGGTGGAGATGTAATTGGTAATAGAACACGCGTTAAAGTGGTTAAGAATAAAATCGCACCTCCTTTCAAAGAAGCAGAATTTGATATTATGTTTGGTGAAGGGATTTCAAAAGTTGGTGATATCTTAGATTTAGCAGCTGAATTGAACATAATTATAAAAAGTGGTGCATGGTTTGCTTATAATGGTAGTAAGATTGGGCAAGGCAGAGAGAATGCTAAGCAGTATTTGAAGGATAACCCTTTAATCTGTCAGGAAGTTGAACATAAGGTAAGAGAGCATTATGGATTTGAACAACCAACAGATACTAAGAATGATGAAAGTGAAAAGGTTAAGACTACAAGAAGCAAGAAGACAGAATAATATTCTTTCACAATTACTTTGAGGTGAATCCATGGTTGTTACCAATATAGAAGAATTAGCAAAATCAAGAAGTAAGATATATATAGACGGTGAGTTCGCCTTTGTATTATACAAAGGCGAACTCCGTTTGTATGGAATGAAAGTTGGAACACAATTAAGTCAGAGTGATTATCAAACCATAATGAATGAGGTATTACCAAAGCGTGCCAAACTAAGAAGTATGAATCTTTTAAAATCAAAGGATTATACGAAAGAACAATTAAAACGTAAACTTAGGGAAGGATTTTATCCAGAAGCCATAATTGATGAGGCAATTGAATATGTAAAGAGTTATCATTATATTGATGATTA
>CAZQTM010000148.1:0-3003 GCA_964595855.1 uncultured Lachnospiraceae bacterium
ATGAGTATTTCGCCAATTGCATCCTCTAATTATTGTATTACGGTAGGATGTCATGATGGCAATTATAAATGTGATCATTTATGCGAGAGATATTCTGCCAGAGGACCTTCGATAGAAAATATTAAAAAACCGGATATAGTGGCTCCAGGTACTGATATTGTTTCATGTAGCAGAGAATTTAGGTGGCAGACAAGAGATAGAGAGGAAGCATATACAAAGAAAAGCGGCACTTCAATGGCAACGCCTATAATTGCAGGAGCTGTTGCACTTTTAATTCAAAAGGATAAATTGAGTGATAATGAAGAAATAAAAAGAAAATTACTATATAGTGCTAAAGATATGGGTGAGCCATGGTCTAAGCAAGGATGGGGCATGGTAGATGTTACTAAAATGCTAAATGTTAGTGATAATAATTAAAATCATAATTTAATTACTCAAAAAATAGGAGCAATAATGCTTCTATTTTTTTGTTGACACATCTCGTATGATTGTATACAATGATACCAAGTATAAAATTTATTGATTACATGAGGAGATTGATTATGATTCAAGATGGAAATGCATTTGAAAACAGACCTGTTGGCATGAATGAAAAAAATAATTTACTTGAAATTGAAGAACACATGTATATTTTAGACGATGTGGAGAAACCTAATGTATTTAGAAATATGTTTCCCTATTCTGAGATTCCAAAGATTCCATTCAACGATAGAATTGTTCCTCATAATATGCCAAAAGATATTTGGATTACCGATACAACATTCCGTGATGGACAGCAGTCAAGAGCTCCTTATACGACAGAACAGATTGTAACAATATATGACTATTTGCATAGACTTGGCGGATCAAATGGTATCATTCGTGCATCGGAATTCTTTTTATACAGTAAAAAAGACAGGGACGCAGTATACAAGTGTATGGAAAGGGGATATCAGTTTCCTGAAGTTACAAGTTGGATACGTGCCAGTAAGGAAGACTTTAAATTAGTAAAAGACATTGGAATGAAAGAAACAGGTATTCTTGTTAGTTGTTCCGACTATCATATTTTTCTTAAATTAAAAATGACTAGAAAGCAGGCTATGGATCATTATCTAAGTGTGATCAGAGAATGTCTGGAAGAAGGTATCAGTCCAAGATGTCATTTGGAGGATATCACAAGAGCTGATATTTATGGATACGTTGTTCCATTCTGTCATGAATTAATGAGATTAATGGATGAATATAAAATTCCAATAAAAGTTAGAGCTTGTGATACAATGGGATATGGTGTTAATTTTCCTGGTGCTGTAATACCAAGAAGTGTTCAGGGCATCATTTATGCACTTCACACTCATGCAGGAGTACCTCATTCTATGTTAGAATGGCATGGTCATAATGATTTCTATAAAGCGGTAGCCAATTCCACAACAGCATGGTTGTATGGATGTTCAGGAATCAATACTTCATTATTTGGAATTGGTGAAAGAACAGGGAATACACCACTAGAGGCAATGGTTTTTGAATATGCCCAGTTAAAAGGAAGCATGGATGGTATGGATACCAGGGTGATAACTGAGCTGGCTGAATATTACGAGCATGAAATTGGATATAAAATTCCAGATCGTACTCCATTTGTTGGCAAAAACTTTAATGTTACAAGAGCAGGAATACATGCTGATGGTTTATTGAAGAATGAAGAGATTTATAATATTTTTGATACAGATAAATTCTTAAACAGGCCAGTATTGTGTGCAGTTTCAAATACATCGGGTCTTGCAGGAATCGCACATTGGATTAATACCTATTATAGACTGAATGAAGAAGATCATATTGATAAGAATGCTGAACTTGTTCATGCAATTAAGGAATGGGTAGATGAAGAGTATGTCTCTGGTCGTGTTACCGTTTTAACAGATGAAGAATTAGTAACTGTTATACAGAAAAATTGTAAAAAGCTAGGAATCACCTTAGAAAGAGGAATAATTAAGAATAATGAGTAATTATGATGTTAAGCAGGAAGTTACAGATAAGTTTTCTTTAAGAGGAAGAGTTTTCCACAAGATCAGGGAAGATATTCTGAATGGAAAATATAAGGAGAATGAGGAATTAAAGGAAGTTGCAATCGGAGAAGAACTGGGGGTAAGTAGGACACCAGTCAGAGAAGCTTTTAGACAGCTCGAACTTGAGGGCCTTATTCAGATTATTCCAAACAAAGGAGCTTATGTTACCGGAATTACAGTGAAAGACGTAAAGGACATCTATATGATTCGTTCCAAACTGGAAGGATTATGTGCAAGGTGGGCAACAGAAAATATATCTGAAGAACAGATGGAGGAGTTAGAAGAGAATATCTATCTTTCAGAATTTCATGCATCTAAAGGACATAGTGAACAAATAGCAGATCTGGATAACAGATTTCATGAGATTTTATATGGGGCATGTAAATCGAAAATGCTTGAGCATCAACTTAGAGATTTTCATGAATATGTTTTACGTGTAAGAAGAAAGACTTTATCACAAAATCAGAGGAGTACAGCATCAACAAAAGAACACAGAATGATTATGGAAGCGATTAAGGATAAAAATCCAGATGAAGCTGAAAGACTTGCTAATATTCACATGGTGAACGCATATACAAACATGGTCAAAAATGGTTTGTATGAAGCATATGGCACTCAGCCATAACTTATGATATGCTTATAAGTAAAAATTCAGAAAGTGAGAAAGATGAATGGATAAGATAAGGATGAATACTCCACTTGTTGAGATGGATGGAGATGAAATGACAAGAATTCTCTGGAAAATGATAAAGGATGAATTACTGTCTCCGTTCATAGACTTGAATACAGAGTATTATGATTTGGGATTGAAAAATAGAAATGAGACAAATGATCAGGTTACTATTGATTCGGCTAATGCAACAAAAAAATATGGTGTAGCGGTGAAGTGTGCAACTATTACTCCTAATGCTGCAAGGATGGATGAATATCAGTTAAAGGAAATGTGGAAAAGTCCAAATGGAAC
>CAZQTM010000148.1:3103-5616 GCA_964595855.1 uncultured Lachnospiraceae bacterium
GGAATTGAATACTTTTATACATTAATAGATGATGCGGTAGCACGTGTTATGAAATCAAAAGGCGGTTTTATATGGGCCTGCAAGAATTATGATGGCGATGTAATGAGTGATATGGTTTCATCCGCATTTGGCTCTCTGGCGATGATGACAAGTGTACTGGTTTCACCAAGTGGTGATTATGAATATGAAGCAGCTCACGGAACGGTTCAGAGACATTATTACAAATACTTAAAGGGTGAAGAAACGTCTACTAACTCAGTTGCAACTATTTTTGCATGGACAGGTGCATTAAGAAAAAGAGGAGAATTAGATAATAACCGGAACTTAATAGCATTCTCCAATGCATTAGAGAAAGCTACATTAAGTACGATAGAATCAGGAAAGATGACAAAGGATTTAGCACTTATTACATCTTTACAGAATGTTGAGGTTTTAAATTCTGAAGATTTTATTAAAGCAATCAGAACTAACTTAGAAAAAGACTTAGCATAAGATAAGGACGACCTCGCATTTATGCGAGGTCGTCCCATTTTTCATACAGATGAAGTAATTCTTCATCATTTGTTTCTTTTTCTTTTTGCAACTTTATCAGTTTTGATACATTATTACAAATATTATCTGTAATCATTAGTGTGTCAATTTCTTTCTGACGTTTTTCTAATTCTTCAATCAGACTTTCTACTTTCATTTTATCGTTTTCACGTTTCCGCTGTTTAGCTTGAATTTCCTTTTGAACTTTCCAGTCTGTTTTACTTTCTGTAATAGTTGGTTCTGATTCACAATACTCGTTAGTACTTGTCTGCTGTGATTTCTTTTCCAAATAGTAATCATAATTACCAAGATAATTTGTCATAGCTTTTAATGATAGTTCCAGGATTCGTGAGGCAGTTCTATTTATAAAATATCTGTCATGCGAGACATAAAGTATGGTACCATTATAAGAATTTATGGCATCTTCCAGTATTTCCTTTGAAGTGATATCAAGATGGTTTGTTGGTTCATCCAATATTAAGAAATTAGCTTCTGATAACATTAATTTAGCAAGTGAAACGCGCCCTTTTTCCCCTCCGCTAAGAGAAGAAATCAGTTTAAAAACGTCTTCTCCTGTAAATAAGAATGCTGCAAGAACATTTCTAATCTCAGTATTTGTCAGAGTTTTATATGCATCTGAAATCTCATCAAAAATAGTATTTGTTTCATTTAGAACATGATGTTCTTGATCATAATATCCAATGGTAACATTTGATCCGATTTTTATTATTCCGTTATCAGCATCTGTAATATTATTTATTATTTTTAACAATGTTGTCTTACCGGTTCCATTGTCACCAATAATTGCAACATGTTCCCCTTTCTTGATAAAAAAGGATAGATTCTCAAATAGAGTATTATTTTCAAATGATTTTGACAACATTTGCACATCTAAAACATCATTTCCACTTTCCATAATTGGGGATAATTTTATATTCATTTTATCAGTGCTCTCAATTGGCTTATCAAGAACCTGAATCTTATTAAGCATCTTTTCTCGGCTATCGGCACGTCTTATAGATTTCTCACGGTTGAAAGAACGTAATTTTTCAATTACTTCCTCCTGATGCTTGATTTCTCTTTGCTGATTATAATATGCATTTAAAGTACTGTTTCTAAGAATTTCCTTCTTTTTTGCATAATCCGTGTAATTTCCAGAAAATGTCGTGAGGTTTCCAAATTCAAGTTCAATTACCTTATTGACTATTTTATCCAAAAAATAGCGGTCATGTGAAACTATTAGGACGGTACCTTTATAATTGAGTAAATAATTTTCTAACCAGACGATTGAATTCATATCTAGGTGATTCGTTGGCTCATCAAGAATAATCAGATCAGGTTTGTTTAATAATAATTTTCCAAGTGCAACACGTGTTTTTTGACCTCCGGACAGGGTATTAATGCTCTGATTAAAATCAGATTCACTAAAACCAAGACCTTTTAAAATGCCAACGACCTCGCTCTTATAGATATACCCTCCATTTAATTCATAGGTATGTAATGCATTCGTATACTGGTTCATTAATATTTCAAGCTCGTGCCCGGAAAGATGTTTCATTTTTTCTTCCATATCATGAATCTGTTCTTCTAATGAAATAATATCTTTCTTTACTGATAATACTTCATCATAGATAGAACGGGAGCTTGATAATAAAGCATTTTGTGGAAGATAACCAATCGTTTTATCTTTTGAAAAGGTTACAAAACCATCATCAGGAGGAAGTTCTCCCATTATAATTCGAATCAAAGTAGTTTTCCCGGATCCATTGATTCCGATTAGTGCAGCTTTATCATATTCATTTAAATGAAAACATACCGAATTTAATATATGGTTATCTAAAAAAGATTTATCAATATCTTGACAGGATAATAACATAATACCGCTCCTTAAAAGTTTATACGAATAGTAGTTTACAAGCTAAGAATAGGTATGTCAATTATTTGACATTATTTTAACAGTCTACTATAATTATACTATATAT
>CAZQTM010000149.1:0-2653 GCA_964595855.1 uncultured Lachnospiraceae bacterium
ACTGTTAAAAATCTTCATAAAATTACTTTTTGGCATAAATATTTTATATTTGTAAAAATAAGAATAAAAAGCCGCTAAAATGCGGCCTTTTATAATCTATATATTTTCAATCTGCCAGTCAATCGGTTCTATACCATTCTTAATCAAAAACTCATTTGCCTGGCTAAAATGCTTACATCCAAAAAATCCGCGGTATGAGGACAACGGACTCGGATGTGGTGCTTTCAAAATTAAGTGTTTTGGATTAGTAAGCATAGGTATTTTGCTTTGCGCCGGTTTTCCCCATAACAAATATACAATCGGCCTATCTTGTTCATTTACTGCCTGAATGATTGCATCAGTAAATTGCTCCCAGCCTTGTCCCTGATGAGAATTCGCTTGATGAGCTCTTACGGTTAATACCGTATTTAGAAGTAAAACTCCCTGATCTGCCCATTTTTTTAGATAACCATTATTGGGAATATAGCATCCACAATCAGTATGCAGTTCTTTATATATATTCTGTAGGGATGGAGGAATCTCAATTTGATCCGGTAAAACCGAAAAAGATAACCCATGTGCTTGCCTTTCATTATGATATGGATCCTGTCCAAGTAACAATACTTTCACATTTCCAAGTGGCGTAAAATGAAATGCATTAAAAATATCATCAGCTGGTGGATAAACCACCGTATGGCTATATTCATTTCCAATAAACTGATACAGTTTTCTATAATATGGTTTCTTAAATTCCTCTTCTACAGAGGGCAACCAGTCATTCGTAATCATGCTCATAGCATTACCTCTTTTCTTCATGGAAAAAGCATTGGAAAGTTACCAATGCTTTTTCATTTATATTCGTACCGGTATGCCTGTCTTATCCAAATATTCTTTCACTTCTTTTATTTCTAGTTCCTTAAAATGAAATAAAGAAGCTGCTAAGACCGCATCAGCCTTACCTTCCAGTAATACATTCTTAAAATGTTCCAGTTTACCAGCACCTCCTGAAGCAATGACTGGTATCGAAACTGCTTCTGAAACAGCGCGTGTTAACTCAATATCGTATCCACTTTTTGTACCATCACAGTCCATGCTGGTAAGCAGTATCTCACCGGCACCCAGCCTTTCTGCCTTTTTTGCCCACTCAACTGCATCAATTCCTGTATCAACTCTTCCACCATTCAAAAAAATATTCCACTTTTTATTATCCGATTGTCTTTTTGCATCTATAGCAACAACAACACACTGACTTCCAAACTTTTCAGCTGCTTCCCTAATCAATTCAGGTCTCCTTATTGCTGCGGAGTTCACTGCAACCTTATCAGCACCTTCTCTTAGTATTTCCTTGAAATCATCAATTGACCGGATTCCTCCTCCAACCGTAAAGGGAATAAATAACTGCTTTGCTACTCTGCGAACCATATTGACAACCGTTCTTCTTCCGTCACAGGATGCCGTAATATCTAAAAAAACTACTTCATCTGCTCCTGCCTTATCATACGCAGTAGCAATTTCCACAGGATCTCCTGCATCTATCAGATTAACAAAATTAACTCCTTTAACTACCCTGCCATTATTTACATCGAGACAAGGAATAATTCTAACTGTATGCATCTCTATTCCTCCCTGCCTATGTGAATGAAATTATCTAATATTTTCAGGCCGACCGACGAACTCTTCTCCGGATGGAACTGACATCCATAGATATTCTTTTTTTCAACAGATGCATGAATCTTTGTTCCATACTCCGTAGTTGCAGTTACAATGCTTTCATCTTTTGCCTTTAAATAATAGGAATGAACAAAATAAACATATGAGTCCTCTTTTATCCCTTGAAATAATGTTCCTCTATTCGGAAATTGTAAAGAATTCCATCCAATATGAGGAATTTTCAAATTTTCATTATCAGGAATCCTTAGTATTCTCCCTGGTAGCAAAGATAATCCCTTCACTCCTTCTGCCTCTTCACTACTATCAAATAATAACTGAAGTCCTAAACAAATTCCTAAAAAGGGAATTCCTTTATCACATATCTCATGTATTATCTCATAAAGTCCATAATCATTTATTTTCTGCATTGCATCTCCGAAAGCTCCAACGCCTGGTAAGATTACCTTATCCGCATTTAAAAGGGTCTTTTTATCTCTTGTAATACAAGCCTCTTCTCCCAGATACTGCAATGCTTTTTCTACACTTTTTATATTTCCTGCATCATAATCAATAACAGCTATCATACACCAATCTTCTCATTCTTTTTATTTTACTACATAAATAAATACTATATAATGCTCTAATCATTACTATTATCGTTATCTATTACAACAGATCCATCCTCTATCTCTGATGACAAATTCATATTTCCATTTGTGACCCTTGTTCCCTGATTAGTTGAATTACTTCCCACACGCACAGGTTGATCATCTTGCACATTTTGTTCGCTATTCACTTCATTATTGATTTCTGTATCCTGTACTGTGACAGAACTATCCTCGGTTGTCCCAGTTTCACTGTTATCCTCAAATATAGAATTGGGATCTTCCGGCAAAAAATCTTCCTCCTGTGGCAAAATGTCATCGATGGTCTGTTCTTGTTCCTGTGCTACATCATCTTCATAAACAAATGGCGTTCCATCTATTATGGATTGTAGCCGCTTAGTATATTTAACCTTACTTTC
>CAZQTM010000149.1:2753-5504 GCA_964595855.1 uncultured Lachnospiraceae bacterium
TGCATCCTTAATATTATTATGTTCCTCTAAAACAAAAGACATGATTAAAATCAACGCCAAGATGGTAAAACATAATGCGAATGTAGAAATCACGCGCTTCTTGGGCAATTTTCTCTCAGGCTTAGTCTGAACGGGAGTTTTTTGTTTCCGATCTTTTTTCTCTTTCTTCTGCTTTTTATTTTTAACCTTAACCTGATCATCCGATTCTTGCGTTTCCTCATCAGTTGGGGTTCCCTTTTTCTTATCTTTTCCTTTTTTCTTTAATTTCTTATTCTTTTTCTTATCCTCTTTGGATAATTCATCTAATATTTGTAAATTTTCATCGGTTATACCAGTTTCATTTTTTTCAGGAATCAGGCTTAAATCATCAAGAACTTTTGTCTCTTCCTTCTTACCCTTCTTTCCTTCCTCTTCCTCTTCTTCCTCAGTTAACATATTAAAAACTTTGGTAAAAAGATTATCTTTCTTCTCTTTTACTGTCTTTTGCTTCTTTTCTTTTACTATCTTTTGTTTCTTCTCTTTCTTTTTTTGTTTCTTTACTGGCTCATCTAAATTTTCATTCTCATCTGCTATATCTTCATTAGTCTCATTTGCTTCATCTGCTAGAATTGATTCAGGCATAACGATATCTTCCAGATTTTCATCCGTTATCTTAGCGTCTACAGCTTCATCATTATCATTTTTTTCCAGTATATTATGTATATCAGTGAGATCCTCATCTTCATCAAATTGTTTTAAAAGTTCTTTAACATCCGCGCTGTCTTCTGTTTTTTCTCCAACCGTCGAGTTTTTAACTTCATTTAATAATGCATTGATTTCATCTTCTGACATATTTAAATGATTCTCCTGCTCTGTTTCCTTAACAGAATTTTCTGAATCATTATCTATCAGATCACCAATGTCATTCGATAGTTCTTCCTCTTGCGTTTGATTCGGCTCCTTTGGCGTTTGATCAGGTTCCTCTAGAGTTGATACTGATGTTTCGAAAGAATTGGAATCAATCTCTACTTCATCTGATGTATCAGCAGTAATTTCTGCATCATTTTCAGCATCTATTCCTTCCGGATTAGTAATAGGTTCTATCGATTTAAGTAACTCATCTAAATAATCTTCATTCGAATTCATATGTTTACTCCCACTATTTATCATGGTATCAATTAAATTCAGCTTTAGTTTAACATATCAAGATTTATTCTACAATTTTATTTATTAGATAATCAATTGGATTCTCTTCAATAGGAAAACATTTGTCCTTAATTTCCTGTGATACCTGGAATAAAGAATCATGAATACGATATAATTCTGCTTTCTTATTAAAGTAAATAATTTTTTCAAATGGCCAACGTATTACAGTCGGATATTTAAAACCAACACCCAATTCCAATATGCAAAGTCTCTTATTTATGGTAGATTGCAGCCATTTATTATACTGGCTCCAATCCGGCAGATAACCATTCTCATTATAATTTTCTGTATCTATTTGATTAAAGCAAGTTGGTTTTCTACAATAAGGACATGCTATCATTTCTTCATTATCTATCATTTCTTGTGAAACAGATAACAATTCTTTTGAACAATTTTCAGTACATTGTAAATAACGAAGATTACCACAAGGTGATACAATTCTATTTTCTTCAAATCCAATATCATAGATTTTATCATCATTACATGTTGTTATAATATAATAATCTTTATCTTTCAAAAGTTCCATCAAAACTTTATAAGCCTTTTTTACAGGGTCATCCGTAATTTTTTTTAAATATTTTATCTTTTTATAGCCTGCTAATAACGGGTTTTCTTTCTCTAGTTTTAAAAACTCTTCCTTTTTTAATGGTAAATATATTTCCTGAAATAGCTCACCAATTCCAACTAATACTTTTTCTGCGCCATGAATACTTTCTATTATTCTTTCTTCCATTTTAAATCCTATCTTATAAAGTGATAGCCGGGAAACTAATTCCCGGCTATTTAAGGATATCATTTCAGTAATAATTCATCAAGCATATGTACTAAATTGCCAATCTCTGGTTTAGATAATTGAGCATCAGCCCCAAGAGCTTCGCCCTTCTTTTTCATTTCTTCATTAACTAATGAAGAAAAGATAACAATTGGTATCTTCTTGGTTTCTTCATCTTCCTTTAGTAACTTTGTCAGATGATGTCCATCCATAATTGGCATCTCAATATCTGTAATAACACATTGAATATGCTCTTTTAAAGTATGTTTCTCTTTACAATCTGTTATAATGTCATATGCCTCTTTACCATTAGCTGTATGTATTAACTGTGTATACCCTGCTTGCTTTAGAGAATCAACAATCAGTTTATTTAATAATAAAGAATCCTCAACAATTAAAATAGGTACAGTACCTCTTTTATTATTCTTTTCAATTGAATCGATTTCCTCTATCTTTAATCCTGTTTCCGGGTTAATATCAGATACTATTTTTTCAAAATCAAGAATAATAATTAATTTTTTATCGATTTTAATTACACCTGTTGAAATACCTTCATCTCCAGCAGCTACCGTAGCGTTTGGTTTGATGATTTCTCCCCAGGAAACTCTGTGAATACCAACAACACTATCTACGTGAAATGCAATATCTAGATTATTAAAATTTGTAACTATGAAAAGTCCACCCTCATCTGAGGTACCTCTCTGCAAGCAATTTTTTAAGTCTATTGCAGTTATCATAATATCTCTTGGCATAAAAATACCTTCAATACTAGGGTGTGCATTGGGTACTGGAGT
>CAZQTM010000150.1:0-5471 GCA_964595855.1 uncultured Lachnospiraceae bacterium
ATTTTTTTAGCAACAGATGATTTGCAATCATTAGAATATATGAAAAAGGCTTTTGGAAGTAAACTGTTGTTTTATTCTGACGTTAAGAGAACATCAGAACAACAGTCAGTAGCATTTAGTGATTCGAGGAGAAAGAATCATCATTTTAGATTAGGACTTGAAGTCTTAAGAGATGCGTATACTTTAGCTATGTGTGATGGATTAATAGCAGGAGTCTCTCAGGTAAGTATATGTTCTGAGATTGTGAAAAAGAGCAAAGGTGAAAAGTATACCTATAAGAAAATATGTGATAAAGGCGTTTACCATAATGGGAATCTGTTTAAAAATAAAGTATGATGGAAGAAATACAATAGACGGAGATAACGAACATGAATGTAATGTGGCTGTGTAATACGCCATTACCTCAAATGGCAAAAACAATGGGAATACATAATTACAAAGAGGGCTGGCTAGAAGGAATATCAAGTCAATTGTGTAGTAATGTGTGTTTATCCGTTATATTTCCTCAGAATAAGAGAAAAAGTCTTATAAAGAAAAGAATAAGTAATATTCGTTTTTATGGTTATAGTAAAGAAAACTCATCCGAGTACAGTATTGAAGACAAAAAGGTTTTTAAAAGAATAATTCAGTGTGAAAAGCCTGATGTTATCCATATATTCGGAACCGAATATGCACACTGTCTAGAAATGTGCGAAGTTGAGGAAGGTGTTCCTATTATAGTATCAATTCAAGGGTTGGTTTCGGTTTATGCAGAACATTATCTTGATGGAATCCCTTTTTTTGATGCTTTTCGTCCGATTATCTGTGACAGAGGAGTTAGATGCATGTATGAGGGGAAAAAACAGTTTGAAAAGCGAGGTATATATGAAAAGCAAGCAATTAAAAAATGTATTAATGTGATTGGGAGGACGGATTGGGATAGAACATGTGTGAGAGAGATTAATGATGAAATCAGATATTTTTTCTGTAATGAAACATTGCGCAATTCATTCTATGATGCTCAGTGGAATCAAGCTAGTATTAAAAGATACTCAATTTTTGTAAGTCAGGGAAATTATTCCGTTAAGGGAATACATTATTTATTAGAAGCGCTTCCGATGATTCTGAAAAAGTTTCCGAAATGTCAGGTAAATGTAGCAGGAGATAATGGACTTATTATTAACAGAGATGATCCATATGGAGTGTATATAAGAAGATTACTAAGAAAGAAGAAGTTACAAAATATTGTAAAGTTTATTGGATTTCGAACTGAAGAACAGATGCGTCAAGAGTATTTAAATGCGAATGTAATGGTAATGTGTTCAAATATTGAAAATTCACCTAATTGCGTTGGGGAAGCGATGCTTATAGGAACACCTGTTGTAGCGTCATATGTTGGGGGCGTATCTAATTTACTGGAACACGGCAAGGAAGGTTTTTTATATCAACATAATGCACCATATATGTTAGCACACTATGTATGTGAAGTGTTTCAAGATATCAGCCTTGCAGATATATTTTCTTCAAATGGAAGAAAGAAGGCACACATTCTATATAATCAAGAAGAAAATATGAAGCAATTGATGAGTATTTATAAAACGGTAATTAATAAGAAAGAATAGGCTTACTAAAATATTAAGCTAATACGAGGTGATGCAATGAAGAATAAAAAGGATGATAATAGAGTTGAGAAGAAGTTACAGCCATACTTAGCCGGGCACAGGTTAAGTGTATGTATTGGATATCATCATAATGAAAACCGAAATTATTCTACACGAGTGGAAAAAATAATAGATATTATCGGAAACACTTCTAATTTGATTCACTTAGGTTGCTGTGATCATAAGGAGCTGATACCTAAAAGAATAAAACTTCATGAGTGGCTGCAGATGATATTGGAAGAAAATGCAAATGAAGTGATTGGAATTGATATTAATAGTGAAGCGGTCGAGTATTGCAGAAACCAATTAGGAAAGAGAAACATGTATTGTTTTGATATGGCAATGGAGATTGAAGAAACAAGAAAATGTTTACAAAAAAATAGACAACATTGGGATTATATTATTGCCGGAGAGATTGTCGAACATTTAGATAATCCTGTTGAATTTTTGAGCGTTTTGCATGAGAATTATTGTGACCTGATTGACAAAATAATCATTACTGTTCCTAATGCTTTTTATTTTGATAATTTTAGGGGAGCATGGCATAATCATGAACTCATTAATTCGGATCATAGATACTGGTTTACTCCATATACAATTGCTAAAGTTTTAACTATAGCTGGGTTTCATGTAGAACAGGTGTTTGTTGCTGATCATAATAATAGTTTATGCCGCTTGTTAGGAAAGAATATGATGGGAAAGACATTAATTGCAGTTGCACGTTTTGGAAAAAAAGCAAATACATAATTCTAATTGTACTAAAGTGTTAATTCGCTGAAGCTTAGTGAGAACTACCACTCATTGAAAATGTAAAACACAAGTTTGCTTAGAGGAGAAAAGGCAATGATTTTAGTTAATTGTGGTTGTGGCGATAAGTATAATAAGAAATGGATTAATATTGATTTTACTAGTAGAGGGGGAAATGTGATACAGCATAATTTATTAACAAACATTCCTCTGGATAGTAATAGTGTGGATTTTTTATATAATTCCAATTTTTTGGAACATCTTTCACCAATGCAAGGAGAAAGATTTCTTCTTGAGTGTTTTCGTGTGCTAAAAAAAGATGGGATTCTGAGAATAGTAGTACCAGATATGGAGAATATAGCACGAGAATATTTGGAGATATTAGCAAGAATAAAAAAAGGCGAAAAGAATATGGAAAAGAAGTATGAATATATCATGATTGAACTTCTTGATCAGATGACGAGAATGGAAAGTGGTGGTCTCATGTCCCAATACTGGAAAGACAAAAAAGGAGACAAGGAGTATGTCATTAGTCGTCATGGAAATGTATGGGATAAATCTGCAACTAGAAGGATTATGCCGAGAAAAGAAAGCATCGCTACAAGAATTCGTCATTGCATGACAAGTGCTGAAAAAGCTATATTTGGAAAGTTTGACTTTTATAAAACATATATGTTAGGAAAATTTGCTCTATCAGGAGAACGTCATTTATGGATGTATGATTCATATGGTTTGGAGTGCATTCTTAGAAAAATCGGATTTGAAGATATACAGATAAAGGAATATAATGTTTCTTTATTGGAAAGATTCGCAGAGTATAAACTGGAAGTGGATGGAAGTGGAAACGAATACAAACCAAATTGCTTATACATGGAAGCGAGGAAGGCATAGGGGTAATAATGTCATAAATATATTTGATGGAGTAATTCCACTTTATCAGAAATGGTGCAATTATTAGGCGTTCACCTTTACAATGGAGGATGACTTATTGGAATGATAAGCCCATTGTTTTAGGGTATAGAGAGTATCAACGTAGTAGAAAGGAATCAAGAATTATGAATTATTTCGATGAAAAAATGCAGACTGCTTCAAAAATATATAATGCATTAGGAGATGAACTATCGAGAAAACTCTTTGATATGCGAATGAATTATTATGTGAATAAAAATGAGCAGGAGTTTTTGATAGAATTGAATAAGTTGCCAATGAATTACTATCATCATGATTTCAATCAATTCATGAAATCATTTAGTAATGAAGATATAGTTATTTTTGGAGCCGGAAATGAAGGGAAAAGAGCTTTTTTTATACTAAATCAAATTGGATTTGGGAAAAGAGTAGTTGCATATGCTGACAATAACCCGCGCAATTGGAATCAGAAAATTGATGGGATTCCGATTGTTTCTATAGATGATTTAAAGAAGAGGTATTCTGAGGCGGTCATTCTGATTGCAACATATAAATATGCGCCAGATATTTATGGTCAGCTTTTAGTTTATGGTTTCGATAGAAACTTGATTTTTTATCCAAGATTCCGTAGATTTATGGCAAATGCTGGACATCAGTATTTTGACCTTCTGGAATTAAAAAAAGAAAAGGATGAAGTCTTTATTGATGCTGGTGCATATGATGGGACTACATCTGTTGAATTTGTCGACTGGTGTGAAGGTGATTATGAAGCAATTTATTCTTTTGAGCCAGATATAAATTGTAAGGAAAGGTGTGAAAGCAACTTTGAGAAACATGGATTGCAGAATGCTTTCTTTATTAATAAAGGAACATGGAGAGAAGAAAGTATACTTAAATTTGCGGCAGATGGAGGAGCCGGAGCTCGGTTTTCAGAAAAAGGAAATATTGAAGTGCAAGTGACCAGTATTGATCAGGTATTACAGGGAAAGAGAGCAACATATATAAAAATGGATGTAGAGGGTAGTGAGTTAGATTCCTTATATGGGGCAAAAAAGACAATAAAGACATGGCATCCAAAGCTGGCCATATGTATTTACCATAAACCTGAAGATATATATGAGATTCCAAAATATATTCTTGAATTAAATCAAGACTATAAATTTTATATTAGACATTATTGTTCGTACATATGGGAAACTGTATTGTATGCTATATAATAGAAAGGAAGTGAAGCATGATACAGCCAGATCCGATTGAAGTCAGTGTGTTGGTGGTTACATATAATCATGAAAAATATATTGTTGAAGCTATTAATAGCGTACTGCAGCAAAAAACAACATTTCCATTTGAGATCTTGGTAAGTGATGATTGTTCGACAGATCATACGCAGGAAATAATTCGCAATAACTATTCTGGTAAAGTCAAGATGATTTTGAGAAAAAGAAATGTTGGTGCAACAAAAAATGGTTATTGCCTTATGAGAAAGGCAAGGGGACGATATCTGATTGTACTTGAAGGGGACGATTATTGGGTCGACACCATGAAACTACAACAAATGTACGAATATATGGAGGATCATACAGAGTGTTCTGCTGTAAGTCAAATGTTAGATATGCGAGATGACTATGGAAAAAGATATGGCTTAATAGGAAATAATCAAGACAGTGATATTGATTCCTCAAAAGTAATTTTAGGTGAAGAGCAATATGCAATGTCAGGATGTCTTTTTCGTAATTTTTTCAAACTTTTTCCTAAACGAGATTTTTCCATTATATATAAAGCAGATAAGCATGTTGGCGATTTGACAATTGTGGTCATCTTGATGAATATGGGTATATTGCATCATATTGGAAAGGTAGGTGGGGTATATCGAGTTAAGCAGGAAAGGAAGCGTGCAAGTAATTATAATTCGCTCTTTTCTGATTTTGAGAAGAACTTTACCGATATTAGAATTAGTATTCTATTAGAGAAGTATTTTGGGAGAAGCTATTCTTTCGATGAAAGAATAGCAAATAGAGCAATAAGACAGATAAAAAAATCTTTTGAGAGCCATAGCTTCAAACAGGTGTTTCAAATTGTTAATTTAGTTGGTATTAAAAGAATTGTTAAGAAAGCGACTTGTGGTATTTCTAAATAGGTAGAAATCTTATCTAGAAGGTGAATAATGAAGAGAAT
>CAZQTM010000151.1:0-1951 GCA_964595855.1 uncultured Lachnospiraceae bacterium
TAACATAAATAACATATCTTTTCTTGTCACACAATGCCTTTTAGTTAATTTTAATTCTAATGTTTTACATACCTTTCATATTATGATATATTAAATTATTATAAAAAAGATGGGGAGAGATATGAGAATATGGGAGATCAATTTGAAATTCTAATTGCAATGGCATGTTATATGCTATTTGTTATCATGATTGGTTTGTATTTTTCAAAAAAATCACAAAAAAGTTCTGAAAATTACTTTCTTGGAGGCCGTTCTTTAGGACCATGGGTTGCTGCAATGAGTGCAGAAGCTTCTGACATGAGTGGTTGGCTCTTAATGGGACTTCCAGGCGTTGCTTATTTTCTTGGTCTGGCAGATGCAGCATGGACTGCAATTGGTCTGGCCATCGGTACATATGTAAACTGGTTAATTGTTTCAAAGCGTCTGAGAAGCTATTCTATTGTATCTGGTAATTCAATAACAATACCTGACTTCTTAAGTAACCGTTATCATGAGAAAAGGAAAATTATATTAGGAATCTCCGCAACATTTATTCTGATTTTCTTTACCGTTTATACAGCAAGCTGTTTTGTTACATGTGGCAAACTTTTTTCAGGGTTGTTTGGAATGTCTTATCATTCCATGATGTTTGTAGGAGCCGCTTTCGTATTGATTTATACTATTCTCGGTGGTTTCCTAGCCGAAAGTGCTTCTGATTTTATGCAGTCCATTGTCATGATATTAGCACTTGTTAGTGTATTAATATTCGGTGTAAATTATGCTGGTGGATTTCAACCTGTGATAGAGAATGCAAAAAGCATTCCTGGTTTTCTTTCTTTAACTACACTTGCTTCACCCACTCTTGACGGGAACGGTATTCAACAATCGTTGAACAGCGTACCGCAATTTGGTGAGGCTTCCAAATATGGATTTTTAACTATTTTATCTACCATGTCATGGGGACTTGGATATTTTGGTGTTCCACAGGTTCTTCTTCGTTTCATGGCAATTCGTAAAGGTAAGGAATTAAAAACATCCCGTCGTATTGCTACTATTTGGGTATTGATATCCTTATCATGTGCAGTATTTATTGGTATTTTAGGACGTAGTATTTTACCTGTTGACCCCGCTCTTGCAACTCAAAGTGGTGCTGAAAATGTCTTCGCACAACTTGCCAAATTGCTATTTCATCCTGCATTTGCTGGAATCGTTATGGCAGGTATTTTAGCTGCAACAATCAGTTCTTCCGATTCGTACCTGCTAATAGCTGCTTCTTCTGTATCTAAAAACCTGTATGAAGGTATTATAAAAAAAGATGCTAATGACAAACAAGTTATGCGTCTGTCTCGTCTGGTAATTCTTTTAATTGCTATTATTGCTATATTTATAGCATGGGATGAAAAAAGTGTTATCTTTGAAGTTGTTTCCTTTGCCTGGGCTGGTTTTGGAGCAACCTTTGGACCAATTATACTATTTTCACTTTTCTGGAAACGCACCACTCGTACCGGTGCAATAGCCGGCATGATTTCTGGCGGTGTTGCTGTATTTGTCTGGAAGTTACTGTTAAAGCCAATGGGCGGTATATTAGGTATCTATGAACTTCTTCCGGCATTTTTGATATCCTGTATTGTAATTATAATTGTTTCTTTGTATTCTGAAAAACCTTCTGCAGAAATAGAAGCAGAATTCGAAAAAGCACGTAATTACCATGATTCTTTCTAACAAATAGTTATATAAATTATCAAACGCCTTTGACATGATACTTCATCTGTCAAAGGCGTTTTCTTATTGCAATAATTCAGGAAATGTGCTTTAAAGAAATGGATCTTATAGTGCTGTGCGAAAGAAATAATCCACCTGTTTTTCACCTTCTGTATACAGATACGGTCCATACATCGGTATCGTGCAACACATTACCAATTTACCTGATGGAATCAATAATTGATACCCACTATTTGACATTATACATGCC